>DOOK01000152.1:8374-9221 GCA_003512805.1 Erwinia sp.
GGTGCAGCAGCTCGGCCTGCAGCACGTTCAGCGGATCGGTATAAACGTTGCGCAGCGCGATGGATTCAGCGATCCATGGCAGGTCAGCCATCAAATGCGCATCGTTGGCGATGGTCAGCACCGCTTTGATATCGGAAGCCAGCTGGTCGCGCAGCTGCCTGCCCAGTGGCCACAGAGTGTGATCCACCAGCCGCTGATCGTAATATTCGGCCAGCCACAGGTCCGCTTTGGCAAATACCATTTCCAACATGCCCAGACGCGTTGAGAAGAAGGGCCAGTTGCGGCACATGGCCTCCAGCTGATCCTGATGGCCCGCCTGCATCGCTTTTTGCAGCGCTGCACCGGCACCCAGCCATGCTGGCAGCATCAGGCGGTTTTGCGTCCAGGCAAAGATCCAGGGTATCGCCCGCAGCGACTCCACTCCGCCAGTGGGGCGCCGCTTGGCCGGACGGGAACCCAGCGGCAGCTTGCCCAGTTCCTGCTCCGGCGTAGCCGAACGGAAATAGGGCACAAAGTCGGCGTTTTCCCGCACGTAGCCCCGATACATCTCGCATGAATCCGCGGAAAGCTGATCCATAATGCTGCACCAGGCGGCTTCCGGCTCCGGCGGTGGCAGCAGGTTGGCCTCAAGGATTGCGCCGGTATACAGCGTCAGGCTACTGATGGTGACTTCCGGCAGGCCATATTTAAAGCGGATCATTTCACCCTGCTCGGTGACGCGCAGGCCGCCTTTCAGGCTGCCCGGTGGTTGGGAAAGCAGTGCCGCATGGGCCGGTGCACCACCACGGCCAATAGTGCCGCCGCGTCCGTGAAACAGCGTCAGCGCGATGCCCGCCTTTTCACAGGT
>DOOK01000151.1 GCA_003512805.1 Erwinia sp.
TTCGGCACGCCTTCAAACATCAGCGTGGTCGCGCCCAGCGCCAGTGGACCGTAAAGCAGATAGCTGTGGCCGGTGATCCAGCCGACGTCGGCGGTACACCAATAGATATCATCGGCATGATAATCAAAGACATATTTAAAGGTTGTCGCCGCGTAAACCAGATAGCCGCCGGTAGTGTGCAGCACGCCTTTCGGTTTGCCGGTGGAACCCGAGGTATAAAGGATAAATAGCGGATCTTCCGCATTCATCTCTTCCGGCTGGTGGTGTGCGCTGGCCTTGTTCACCAGCTCGTGCCACCATAAGTCGCGGCTGTGCCAGTCGATATCCGCGCCGGTGCGGCGGAAGACCACCACGTTGCCGACCGTGGTGACGTTGGGATTAGCCAGCGCTTCGTCGACATTTTTCTTCAACGGGATAGCACGACCGGCGCGAATGCCCTCATCGGCGGTGACCACCAGTTTCGCGGCAGAATCGACAATACGGCCGGCAACGGCTTCCGGCGAGAAACCGCCAAAAATAACCGAATGCACCGCGCCAATGCGTGCACAGGCCAGCATAGCGACGGCAGCTTCCGGCACCATCGGCATGTAGATAGCCACCACGTCGCCTTTACCGATGCCCAGCTCTTTCAGCGAGTTGGCGAAGCGGCAAACTTCACGATGCAGTTCGCGAAAGGTCAGGGTTTTGCTTTCGTTGGCGTCGTCACCTTCCCAGATAATGGCCGGATGGTCGCCCCGACTGTGCAGGTGGCGATCCAGGCAGTTGGCCGCCAGGTTTAGCGTGCCGTCTTCAAACCAGCGAATATTGATATCGCCCGGGGCAAAAGAGGTATTCTTCACGCGCGTGTACGGCTTTATCCAGTCGAGGATTTTACCCTGTTCGCCCCAGAACGCTTCGGGATCCTGTACGGATTGCTGGTACATCGACTGGTACTGCTGGGCAGTAATCAGCGTATTTTCCGCAATGTTCGCGGGAACGGGATGTCGGTGTTGTTGGCTCATGGCTACTCTCCTTGAAGATGTTAATAATATGTCAATCAAAGGTTAGATGGAGCGAGCCGCGGGGCTTTGTTTGCTTTTTGCGCCATGGATCACGCCATAACGTCAGGTGATGAAAAGGGTCAAAAGGTCACCATAATACGGTGGAACTTTCTACAAGCGTTGCCCACTCATTCACCGCTTAACGCAAACGGCCTGCACAAAACGCGCACAACTAAACCGGGTAGTTTGCCTGAAGCCCGGTGATTAACGGCATAGCTATGCACAAGTGTGGTGATATATTACTAATTATAACAAAGGGTTAGTATAAGGCATCGATTCCAGAGCTTTATCCTGTTCGATGATGATAGTTTAGCCATATATCACTTAGGGTTGCATTTATACCTGTGAAAATGGTACTGATTACGCGCCTGCAAATCAGGTATCAACCATCCATTATCCGCGCATTCGCCGACATCGGCCTGCTTCCCTTGAGAGTGACTGCTCCGCATTAACGACGCGGAGAGCGGGTTTTGTTAAGGAAAAAACTATTATGAAAGCTGCAAAATTCAGCCTTGCCTGGCAAATATTGACGGCGTTGGTACTGGGGATCGTCGTTGGCGCGATACTGCATAATCAACCGGAGAACCGTGAATGGCTAATCACTAACTTTCTCAGTCCTGCCGGGGATATCTTTATCCATCTGATCAAGATGATTGTTGTGCCTATCGTGATTTCTACGTTAATCGTCGGGATCGCCGGCGTGGGCGATGCAAAAAAACTGGGGCGGATCGGCGTAAAAACTATCCTCTATTTTGAAGTGATAACCACCATTGCCATTGTGGTAGGGATTACCCTGGCGAACGTGTTTAAACCTGGCTACGGCATTGATATGTCGACGCTGGCAACGGTGGACATCTCTAAGTATGAAGCCACAACGGCGCAGGTTCAGGGCGGTGCACATAGCCTGGTGACCACTATCCTGTCGCTGATCCCGCAGAATATTTTCGCGGCGATCGCTAAAGGCGACATGCTGCCGATCATCTTCTTCTCGGTCCTGTTTGGTCTGGGGCTCTCTTCACTGCCTGCGGAACATCGCGATCCGCTGGTGAAAGTGTTTCGCTCCACCTCAGAAACCATGTTTAAAGTCACCAACATGATTATGCGTTATGCGCCGATTGGCGTCTTTGCGCTGATCTCCGTGACCATTGCTAACTTTGGTTTTGCCTCGCTGTGGCCGCTGGCCAAGCTGGTGATCCTGGTGTATGCCGCTATTCTGTTCTTTGCTTTTGTGGTGCTGGGGTCGGTCGCACGACTCTGTAAGCTGCGCATTACCACGCTGATGCGTATCCTGAAAGATGAGCTGATCCTCTCTTACTCCACCTCCAGTTCCGAAACGGTGCTGCCAAAAATCATGGAGAAAATGGAGGCTTACGGCGCGCCTAAGTCTATTACCAGCTTCGTGGTGCCGACCGGCTACTCGTTTAATCTGGACGGTTCCACGCTCTACCAGAGCATCGCGGCTATCTTCATTGCGCAGCTATACGGAATTGACCTCTCTATTGGGCAGGAGATCGTTCTGGTATTGACGCTGATGGTCACCTCGAAGGGGATTGCAGGCGTACCGGGTGTCTCCTTCGTGGTACTGCTGGCTACGCTGGGCAGCGTCGGCATTCCACTGGAAGGCCTGGCGTTTATCGCAGGCGTTGACCGTATCATGGATATGGCGCGCACCGCGCTGAATGTGGTCGGTAACGCGCTGGCGGTACTGGTGATCGCCAAGTGGGAACATCAGTTTGATGCCAAACAGGCGGTAGCCTACGAGGCCCGTCTGTCATCCGCTTCATAATTGCCGTAGCGTTACGCTAAAAACGACAAAAATTAAAATGGCCTTCGGGCCATTTTTTTTATCTTTTTCTTTTGGTTAAAGCGTAACGGTCAGGCAACCCGATAAGCAAAAAAGAGATTATTTACTTCTTACCTGAATAGAATTAACACTTTTTTTTAATCATAATTATTTGACGATAACACAGTCTGTATTTATTTTATTTCCCTCTTTTTTTACTTTCCTCATTTAACCTGTCATAAAATAGTGTTTTATCTCAGCCCTGAAAGGGCAGTGAATTTGTGTAAAAATCAAAAGAATAGCGTTTAATAAAGGGCCGGTTATTAATGTAATAAATACGGCATTATTCTTATTTTGTCAGAAATGTCGTTTGCTGCCGTTATTTCGTATAGATCTTTGCTGCCGGTAATGATGTGATTGTTAGTAACAAACCTTAATTATTCATTACGTCATCTGCTTTTGAAAAGGCAGGTTTAGGGCGTGATGCTTTCAGGCGTTTTTTCTTCATCTCTGGAGGAAATATCCTTGTTTAAATTACATCCCCTTTTTTTAAGCCTTATTGCGGCACAGGGCATAATAGCCCCTGCGTTTTACAGCCAGGCCGCCACGCTGAAACCTTTTTCTCCCTATGTTAACGATAATAAGGCAGGTGTCTTTTGCGTCTGTAACGGTTCCACGCAAACGCTTAGCGGAAACCAGCAGTTTTTGCCGGGGCTGAGCGGCGCGCAAAGCTTTACCCTGCGAGAGCTGCAAGGCCGGGTCAATAATCCAGACCTTTCACTGGCGGAAAGACCGGGCCTGGATCCCGGGACCAGCGATTACACTATCAGCGTGCCGGACTGGGAGAACGGCGGCTATCGCCCCTTTGATGTATTTAACTCCGCCAATATGATCGAAGTGCCGCCGATTGGCCTGGACACGCCGGTGCCAAACTATGTTGACGTCAAGGGCGGACAATACGTCAACGCTCGCGTGGCGCAGGTCAGTAAAGGCACCATCAACGTGGAGATCGGCCAGGCAGGTGCGGCAACGGCATCAGCAACCAACGGCTGGCGCATGGCGGCCAAACAGAGTCGGCTTTTTGCGGCCACCGGCAGCGGCACTATGAACTGGAATGCGGATAACCGCCTGACCTTTACTTCCGCGCTTCCGCCTGTCGGCGGGCCTTATCTGACCCTCCCCGTGGACAGCGTAGCCTATTACAAAGGCGCATTCAGCGTTACCACGCGGAATAACGTCACTACGCAATTCAACGTAACCAGTTTTGAGACATTTAAAAGCTATAACAGCTGGCTGATCGAGCAGTTGGAAAGAGGTCAACTCGACACCGAACGCTATCGTGACGAGCTGGATAAAGCCGTCACTATCACCAGCGGGCAAATTGTTTACGGCATTGTGGCGCAGGATCCGAATGATGAGGCGGCACAACCCATTGGCGAGCTGGTGGTACTTAGTGCTGACGGTGAAAAAGCCACGGTCACGGTCAATAAAACGTTGGAGGTAGTCAACGCCAGCAGCGCGGTGCTGGCGGCGAACGGCGGTACCGCGATAATTAACGGCAAAGTTGCCAGCACCGGCAACGGCAGTACCGACGGCGACGCCCTGAATCTGCTTAGCGGCAGCGTCGGCATAAATAACGGCGTCATTAACAGCGGCTTTTTCAACCAGGCTGATGGTACGGGCGTGGACAGCGGTACGGTAGGCCACAGCAGCAACGCGGTCAGGCTTGAGGGGAAGAGCCGCTTCACTAATAACGGCGTAATCAATGTTGTCGGCAGCGGCACCGGTCTGCGGATCTTTGACGGCAGCGCGACCAATCACGGCAACATCAACGCAGGCATGGGGAATGGAGCCAGCGGCGTGTTTGTTAACGGCGACGGTGCCAGCTTCGTCAATGCTGCCGACGGCACGCTCTGGCTGGGGCGTCTGCCGCAAAATCGGCTGACGGATGCCGTTACCGATACGCCGCTAAGCGGTGCCGTCGGCGTGAATATGGTGGCGGACGGCAGCGCCATTAACGAAGGACATATCGTTCTCGGTTCGCAAACCCAGGGCAGTGCCGCGATGAAGGTGGTGAATGGTCCGAACGCTCGCCTGCAAAATAATGGCGTTATCGACGTTAACGGTCAGGCGATGTTTGGCCCGGAGGAGAGTATCGCGATGATAGCGATCGATTCCGGCAACAGCGGCCTTGTAGGCAATTCAGGTACGATCAATCTGAATGGCAATAATGGCGTCGGGATCGACGCGATCGCCAGCAGCGGCCATTTCGCCAACATCTACTCCGAGGGGAGGATTAACGTTAACGGCAGCGTCGACCCGTTAAGCGGCACGGGCAATACCGCCGTTTGGCTCCGGGCCGAGGAGGGCGGCAGCGCTTATGCTCGCATCACCGGACCGATCAACGTGGTCGGGCAGGGGGCGGTTGGCCTTCGTGCCGACGGCTCAGGGGCGTCGGTTTACGATAGCGCTACCGTTTCCGGCGACGGCGCTAACGCCATAGCTTTCGACATGCAAAATGGCGCGAACCTTACCCTGGCAGAGACGGCGTCGGTAAACCTGACCGGCGACAACAGCACCGGCATTCGGGTAACTAACAGCGGCTCGTTTTTTATGCGCGGCATTATGACCGTCGCTTCCGGGGTTGCTATGGAGGTGATCGAAGGCGCCGCGCGTTATTTTCCTGAGAGCGCTCAGCTGACGGCGGGCGGTACGGCGGCCATACGCGTGGGCAATAACGGTCATTTTGCGCTGTACGGCGACGGCATCTTCCGTAACCAGGTTACGGGCAACGGGAACGCCGATGCCATTCTGCTGGATAAAGGGGCCGCCGGGCTGTCCGTTGATGGCGCTACGCTGACGGTGAACGGCAGCGGTAGCGCCATTAATAATGTGGCGGAAACCCGCAATATTTCCCTGACCAACACTTATATTTACGCCAGAGGCAGCGGTAGCGGCATCCGATCGGCCACCGCTTTCGATCCGCAGGGCACTGTTACTATCGAACCTTCCGGTGGCGCAACGGGCTATACCTTCGCTAATGCCGATGGATCCACCACCGATGCCGACATGCTGCTGCCACACGGTATGGTTATTCTTGTCGGCAGTGACGGAACGGGGATCCGTGCCAATACCACGGGCAAAGTGATTTCCGAGGGGAACATCTATATCACTACCGAAAGCGGTGGCTCAGCCATTGTCAGTCAGACTGCCAGCGAAGTCATAAACCGCGGCGACATTTTCTCCTGGAGCACGGCGGCACCCGTTATCGATCTGCGCGGCGGCAATACGGTATTTATTAACGAAGGGACAATTGCCGCGCAGTATGCCGATACGGTTATTGTGGCGGGTGGCGCGACGAACGATCGTATTGCCCTGATCGGCGGGTCGGTGCTGGGCGACGTTAATACAGGTAACGGCACCGATACGCTGACGCTGACCGGCGGCACGCTTGATGGCAGTTTGACGATGGGCAACGGCATCAATAACCAGGCCTTTGTGCAGCACGTCAGTCTGGCTAACGTCAGCCATATCACCACGGCAGGCGGCGAAGGCAGCACGCTCAGCCTGAGTGAAATCGCGGCCAGCGGCGGTTCCTTCGCCAGCGACGATCCCGGCCGGGGCGTCAACCTCGGGGCTGGCTGGAGCACCCTCAACTTCTACCATACTGACTGGACGCTGACCGACAACCTGAAACTGGCGCACAGCACGCTGAATATCGACAGTGAGTCCACGCTTTATGCCGGAAACCGTGTTAACCCCGTGCTGGCAGGCGGCAGCAGCGATTCGCTGGTAGTAAATAATGCCGGAACGCTGGATCTTACTAATGGCGTTGGCTCGCCGGGGAACACGTTAACTATTAACGGCACGCTGAACTCCCTGAACGGCAAGTTGAAGCTTGCCAGCGCGCCTGGCGGCGGCAGCCAGCTTAGCGACAGGCTGCACGTTAATGGCGATGTTAACGGCACCACGCTACTCAGCGTTACGCCCGTGGCGGACAGCACCGGCGCGTTGAGCGATGCCAACCAAAACGGTGTGATTGATGCTAATGAAGGCGTCTCTCTGGTGCAGGTGACGGGCAGTGCCAGCGCCCGCAGCTTTGCGCTTCAGGGCGGCTATCTGGCGGCCGGCCCGTGGCGTTACGACCTCTACAGTTTTGCACCGGGCAGCAGCGACGCCTCCCAACGGCAGGTCGAAAGTCGCGACAGCCAGTTCCATGATTATCGTCTGGCTAACGGCCTGGTCAGCAACGGAGGAGCCTCCCGCGCGGCGGTAGTGCCACAAGTTCCGTCTTATCTCTCCGTACCAACAGGGCTGGCTTACTACTCGGCCGCTACGCTTAACGATCTGCATAACCGACTGGGTGAGTTGCGTCAGCAGGGCGAAAACGGCGGGGAAATGTTCCTGCGCTATACCGGCGCCAATATGCGCTACGGCACCAGCCAAAACTTTAAGGACTTTGGTTACAACTTTGATATGGATTACAGCGCGCTACAGATAGGAGGAAACATCGTTCAGCTGGATGGCGATAACGGCAGCCTGCGCGGCGGCATTGCCTGGACGCGAGGAAACAGCCGGATCCGCCCGAGCGCGGCGGATGGCTACAGCAGCACTACTTTCGACAGCGATACGCTGGCGCTCTATACCACCTGGCTACAGAACAGTGGTTTCTACCTGGACGGCACGCTCTCCTACAGCTGGCATCGCGGTGAAACGGACATCGCACGCACGCAAAACGTGGCGAAAATCAAAGGGAAGGGCTGGAGCGCCTCGCTGGAAAGTGGCTATCCGTTTGCCTGGGATAACGGGCTGCGGCTGGTGCCTTCAGCCCAGCTGACTTATCTGCACCTGGGGCTGGACAGCTTTAGCGATAAGGACAACCTGACGGTCAGCTACGACGATGCTCACCAGACTATTGGACGCGTTGGCGCGAAGCTGGACCGGCTCTGGAGCGACGACAGCGGCCGCCAGTACACGCCCTATCTGCGGGCTAATTATTACAAAGGGTGGGACAGCCAGGTCAAAACTACCGTGGGCGCTAAAGGTGTGGAAGGGCTTGATCAGAGCTTCCGCAGCGGCAAGTTCGGTCAAATGGGGGAAATCGGCGTTGGCGGCACCACCACCTTCAGAAATAACGTATCGCTTTATGCGGAAGCCGACTACCGGAAAGAGATCGACGGTAACGGCGGTAAAGGCTGGGGTTATAACGCAGGCGTAAGATGGCTTTTTTGATCTGTTGAAGGGGTGATCCGGCTAACAAACTAAAACATCTCTACATAATCATGGCTCGCCTGGAGCAGGGTTATGCGGGCAGCTGGAACCGGTTCTTTTCTCGCCGACTGGCTGCCCGTAAGGCTTTGCTCTTTTTTTGTGCTTGAACGGAATTTAACTTTAGCAACTAAAGTTCGGGCGGAACGGGCCGAAAATATAACGAATGATAATTTATCCCTTTAAAGCCCAACTCCGGCCACCGCTTCAAGGATTTACGCCATGCGCACCAATCAACCCGTAACGCAGCAGGAATTTGTGTTTGATGATAACGCCACGCTGATGTCCACCACGGACGCCAGCAGCCATATCACCTACGCGAACGACGCATTCATTAAAGTTAGCGGCTTTACGCCGGAAGAAATTCACGGGCATCCTCACAATTTAGTCCGCCATCCT
>DOOK01000153.1:0-369 GCA_003512805.1 Erwinia sp.
CGTCACGTTATTTATGCAACGCGCTTGCAATAAGATCGGCGGAAGATCCTGAACGATCCTTGCGCTTTACGCCAGAGGCCGTATAATTCGTGCCCCGGCGTGTTGCGCTCTGGCCCGTACCGGCTGGTTTTGCGGTCGAACGGGATACCAGACGCGCCTTTAAAAGCGAAGTAAATTGACTCCGGACTGTACAATTATTACAATCCCGCCTCTTTATTAAAGATACACTGAGGCGCCGGTCGGTTTTCGAACCTTTCAAGCGCGTCACTAAGTGAAATTTTCCAAGTTTAGGTAGAAATCGCCATGAAACGCACTTTTCAACCGTCCGTACTGAAGCGCAACCGTTCACATGGTTTCCGTGCTCGTATG
>DOOK01000153.1:444-2558 GCA_003512805.1 Erwinia sp.
CATGGTTTCCGTGCTCGTATGGCAACAAAAAATGGTCGTCAGGTTCTGGCACGTCGTCGTGCTAAAGGCCGTTCACGTCTGACCGTTTCTAAGTAATAAAAGCTTACCCCTGAGTGGTTAAGCTCGCATTTCCCAGGGAGTTACGTTTGTTAACTCCCACTCATTTCACTTTCGTCTTCCAGCAGCCACAAAGAGCCGGTACGCCGCAAATCACCATACTCGGCCGCCTTAACTCGCTGGGGCATCCCCGCATCGGTCTTACCGTCGCCAAAAAACATGTTAAGCGCGCGCATGAACGCAACCGGATCAAGCGATTGACCCGCGAAAGCTTTCGTCTGCGTCAGCACGACCTGCCCGCTATGGATTTTGTAGTGGTGGCGAAAAAAGGCGTGGCCGATCTGGATAACCTTGCGCTGATGGAAGCGTTGGAGAAGATGTGGCGTCGTCACTGTCGCCTGGCTCGCGGCTCCTGATTGCGCTGATCCGCGTTTATCAACGCGCGATCAGTCCGCTCTTAGGACCCCACTGTCGTTTCCACCCAACCTGTTCGCAATACGGTATTGAGGCATTGCGCAGGTTTGGTGTGGTAAAAGGCAGTTGGTTGACGATGAAACGCGTATTAAAATGCCACCCTTTGAACCCGGGTGGCGACGATCCGGTGCCGCCAAAAACCGACGATAACTGAGAACATTAACGATGGATTCGCAACGCAATCTTTTTCTCATCGCTTTTCTGTTCGTGTCTTTTATGATCTGGCAGACCTGGCAAACGGACCATGCTCCGCAGCCACAGCAAACCCAGACCACACAAAACACGACAGCAGCCGGTGATGCCGCAAACCAGGGTGTACCCGCCAGCGGCCAGGGCAAAACGATCACCGTTAAGACTGACGTCCTGTCTTTACAGATCAATACTCGCGGTGGCGATATTGAGCAGGCACAGCTGCTGACTTACCCGGACAAACTGGGTTCTTCACAGCCTTTCCAGCTACTGGAAACCTCGCCAGGCTTTCTCTATCAGGCGCAGAGCGGCCTGACCGGACGCAACGGCCCGGATAACCCGGCCAACGGCGCACGTCCGCTTTACACCACGACTCAGGACAGTTTTGAGCTGGCCGATGGCGCAAGCGAGCTGCGTATTCCAATGACCTTTACGGCGGAAAACGGCGCGACCTACACCAAAACGTTCGTGCTGAAGCGCGGCGAGTTTGCCATTAACGTCGATTACCAGATCAACAACACCACCCAGCAGCCGCTGGAACTGGCGATGTTCGGTCAGCTGAAGCAGACTATCGATCTGCCTAAGCATCGCGATACCGGCAGCAATAATTTTGCGTTGCATACCTTCCGTGGCGCGGCTTACTCCAGCAGCGAAAGCAACTACGAGAAGTACAAGTTCGACAAAATCAGCGATAACGAAAACCTGAGCGTCAACACCAACAACGGTTGGGTCGCGATGCTGCAGCAGTACTTCGCTACCGCCTGGGTACCGCGTACCAACGGGGCTAACACGCTCTATACCAGCAATCTGGGTAACGGCATTGCGGCAGTAGGTTACAAATCTACGCCGGTTTCCGTAGCGCCAGGCGCACAGCAGAATCTGAATGCCACGCTGTGGGTTGGCCCGGAAATTCAGGATAAAATGGCGGCTATCGCTCCGCACCTGGATCTGACCGTGGATTACGGTTGGCTGTGGTTTATCTCTCAGCCGCTGTTTAAGCTGCTGAAATTCCTGCACAGCTTTATCGGTAACTGGGGCTTCTCCATTATCGTGATCACCTTTATCGTGCGCGGCATCATGTACCCGCTGACCAAAGCGCAGTACACCTCGATGGCTAAAATGCGTATGCTGCAGCCGAAAATCCAGGCAATGCGTGAACGTCTTGGTGAAGACAAGCAGCGCATGAGTCAGGAGATGATGGCGCTGTATAAAGCAGAGAAGGTGAATCCGCTGGGCGGCTGTCTGCCGCTGGTTATCCAGATGCCGATCTTCCTGGCGCTGTACTATATGCTGATGGGTTCTATCGAGCTGCGTCATGCGCCGTTCGCGTTGTGGATCCATGACCTTTCAGCTCAGGACCCGTACTATATCCTGCCGATCCTGATGGGCATGAC
>DOOK01000281.1:0-4066 GCA_003512805.1 Erwinia sp.
GCCATTCCGACATGGTAAAGCCCAGACGGCCGACGAACAGCATAGGCATGATCACCGCAAAGCCGAACAGCGAAAGCGTATTAATAATGCGGATCAGGCAGGCCAGAAAAATATTCCGGTTAGTGAAGAGAATAGTCACGGCACGCGACAGCTCGGTGAGTTTTTCACGCGGGGAAAGATGGGCTTTCTCGCTTTCACCACCCGTGTTGCGCAGCAGAAACATGGCCATTAACCCACCCGCCGCTACCCAGGCGATAGCAAACCATAGGGTGCCTGTCTCACCGAGCCAGGGAATAGTAAAACTGGGCAGATAGCTGCCGACACAGCCGATGCCGATAGAATACATCGCCCAAAACCAGCCCATGGCAGAAGAGAGCTGGTGCTTAGGCACGTTCTGCACGATCAGCATCACAAAAGAGTAAATAAATAACGGATAAGCAAGGCCACGAATGCCGTAGAACAGCAGCATCAGGGGATAGTTGCGCAGACCCAGACCCAGTGACATAAACAAAATATGCATCACCACCCACAGCAGAAACCCGATGCGCATGGCACGCTGCGGCGTAATAAGCTCCGCTACCACCCCAGAACTCCAGGCGGCCAGCGCCGCTGCACCGCCATAAACCGTAAACACCAGCGCAGACTGCGCGGGCGAAAAGCCAAGATCGGTAATGTGTTTTGACAGGAAGGCCATCTCAAAGCCGTCCCCGCTCATAAAGACGGCTATGGCGATATAACCCCAGAGTAAAGACAAGGGGAGGCCGAACCAGTTATTGGCTGATTTCATCATGTTTCCTCTCAAATATGCAGGTGACGGACGCTTAACGCGCCCGCATTAATGTTCAGAAGCCGGATGCGCGAGCGTCGCGCTGCTGTTGGTAGAGCAGGCGGAAATGGTCGAGCCGCCTTTGCAGATGATGATGACGCCGCGCGTCAGGCAGATAACGCCTGAGCACGGCCGGTTTACGGCAAACGGTAGCGGGATCGCCGCCATCGGCCAGCCAGCCCAGACGAGCAGCCCCCAGTGCACCGCCCGCTTCGCCGCCCTGATGGGTGACGATTGTTAAATCCAGCGTATCCGCCATCAGCTGTGCCCAAAACGCGCTGCGTGCGCCCCCGCCGGTCAACGAACAGCTTTCCAGTGTGGTGCCTGCTGCCTGTAACGCCTTCAGCCCGTCGGCTATCCCGAAAGCGACCCCTTCCAGCACGCTGTAGGCCAGAGCTGACCGGTTGGTGGCATGGGTCAGGCGATGGAAAGCGCCGCTGGCCTGCGGATCGTTATGCGGAGTGCGTTCGCCGGAAAGATAGGGCAAAAACAGCGGGGCGCCGAGCTGGTCGGCCTCGTTCAACGCCGCTACCTCGGCCAGCAGTTCCGTTTCGCTCGCGTTTAGCAGCTCGCATAGCCAGCGCAGGCTGGACGCGGCCGTTAGCATGACGCTCATCTGGTGCCAGCGATCGGGCAAGGCATGACAGAAAGCGTGCACGGCCGAAGCGGGCGCAGGACGGAAACGGTCGTTGACCGCGAACAGGACACCGGATGTGCCGAGAGAGATAAAGGCATCGCCCGGGTTGACTGCACCTAACCCGACCGCGCTGGCGGCGTTATCACCGCCTCCGCCCGCGATCACAATACCTTCCCGCAGACCCCAGCGCTGCGCGATATCAGCCCGGAGCTTGCCAGCGGGCTGCGAGCCTTCGGTCAGCCGTGGCATCTGGTCACGGCTTAACCCACAGGCCGCCAGCAAAGTATCCGACCAGTCGCGTTTGGCCACATCCAGCCACAGCGTCCCGGCGGCATCAGACATATCGGTAATCTTCTCACCGCACATTTGCCAGCGCAGATAGTCTTTAGGCAGCAGAACGCTGGCAACACGGGCAAAAATGTCGGGTTCATGGCGGGCAACCCACAGCAGTTTCGGGGCGGTAAAGCCGGGCATCGCCAGATTACCCGTCACACTGTGCAGGTCAGCCCGTTTCGTCAGTTCATCGCACTCCGCCGAGCTGCGCGTGTCGTTCCACAAGATGCACGGACGCAATACCGTATTTTCACGGTCCAGCAGCACCGCGCCATGCATCTGGCCGGAAAGCCCGATCGCACGGATCTCCTGCCAACGTGCGCCTGTCTGCTGGCGCAGCGCGTCAAGGGCCTGCTCCAGCGCCTGCCACCAGCTGTGCGGGTCCTGTTCCGCGTAGTGCGGCTGCGGCCGCTGTACGTTCAGCTTCGCGCCGCTGGCGGCTACGATATCGCCTGCGGCATCGATAACCAGCGTTTTAATTTCCGAAGTGCCAAGATCGATCCCGAGATACATTGCCGACTCCTTACTCGTTTACCGGTTGCGGTACGTTGGCCCATTCGCCGAGTAGGGTGACCGTTTCTGCCAGCAGCGCGGCAAAAGCGGCATCGCGGGCAAGCGGGCCAAACAGCGTTTCATCAGAGGCAAAAAGAGTGAGCGCGTCCGGACTTGCCATGATGCTATGCCAGGTATCCGCCTCCAGTGCGCCATCCTGATAAGCATAAGGAAGCTCGCCGCGATGCCAGCGTTGTAAAAAAAGGAAAAAGAGTGCGGGCAACACCGCCGTTGCACGAGGTGTCTCGCCACGGGCGTAGCATTCCGTCAGGGTAGGCGTAATAAACCCCGGTATTTTGGACAGGCCATCTGCGGCAACCCGCTGATTGGTATCAAGGATATAGGGATTAGCAAAGCGGGACAGCACCACATCGCGATACGCTTCCAGGTCAAGCGGGCTGGGCGACAGCGAAGGAATGACGTCCTGCGTCACATACTCCCAGGCCCGCTCTTTTATCGCCTGAGTCTGGGTGCTCTGATGAATATAGTCCTGCCCGACCAGCGTGCCTGCCCAGGCGATACAGCTGTGGCTGGCGTTAAGAATGCGAATTTTTGCCTCCTCCCAGGGCAGCACGGAGTCGACCAGCGTCACGCCAGCTTTCTCCAGTGCGGGCCGGCCGGCGGCAAAATTATCTTCAACTACCCATTGAATAAATGCTTCACTCATCACCGGCACGCTATCGGCAAAACCGGTCGCTTCCAGCACGCGCGGGGCGATATCCGCCGTTGGACGCGGCGTGATACGATCCACCATTGTATTGGGGGAGGTCGTTTGCTCCGTTACCCAGGCAAACAGCGCATCGTCGCCACATAAACGCAGAAAAGCGAGAAAACCCTCACGGAAACGCTCGCCGTTATGACGCAAATTATCGCAGTTTAACAGCGTGACCGGCTGACCATGCGCCTGCATCCGCGCCTGCAAAACACGGCGTAGTGCGCCATAAAGCGTGCGCGCTTCACCCTGTACATCTGCTGTAATATCGGGATGACGCGGATCGAGACGGTGGTCGCTGTCCAGGTAGTAGCCACTTTCGGTAACGGTAAAAGCGATGACTTTAGTGGCGGCATCCGCGCCTCGCGCCACCATGGCCGTCAGCTCGGCATCCCACGGAACGATATGTTTGATTGAGGTGATTTTTTCAAAGTGACGCTCGCCGGTCGGGGTAACGGTTTCCAGCACGTATTCGCCATTTTGCTGCGCCAGGGCGTTCAGCAAGGGCACGGCATCATCACGAATATTGCTGAGCGCGATTTCCCAGCGCGGGCCATCCTGCTGCAAAAGGCGGTGCAGGTACCAAGCCTGATGCGCCCGATGAAAAGAACCGGCGCCGATATGTAACCAGACAGAGGGGGAAGCAGCGGTCATGGTATTCTCCTGTAATTGAGCTTTTGCCCTTAATGTGAGCTTTTGCTTGATTGGGTAACAGCCTGGTGAATTTATTGCCATCCGTCTGCGTGAGCGATCACAAAATTTGCTTTTGCCCATCATTAGGGCAATTATTCAATTTGGGCTAAGGAAGGAGAACGCTACGATGAGCAAGCACGACAGAAAATTGGACCAGGCGGCCAGGGCGGCGTGGATGTATTACGTGGCGGGAGAAACCCAGCAGGACATTGCTGAAAAACTGGGCGTATCGCGTCAGGTGGCGCAGCGGCTGGTGGCGCTGGCGTCAGAGCAGGGGCTGGTCAGCGTGACCGTTAACCACGCCGTTGCCGAG
>DOOK01000281.1:4177-9944 GCA_003512805.1 Erwinia sp.
CTGCAGACAACATTCGGCCTGAAATACTGCCAGGTGGTTCCGTCAGGCGGTGTTGAAGCGGCTGGGCTACAGCAGATGATCGCCGTAGCGGGGGCGGAAGTGATGGCGCAAACGCTGAAAAACGAGCAGCCGCAGGTCGTTGCGGTGGGATCGGGAAGAACCTTACGGGCCACCATTAATGAGCTGCCGGAACTGGACCGGCCTCAGCACAGCTGTGTCTCATTGATTGGCGCTATCGCCAGTGACGGCTCCTGCACCCGTTACGATGTGCCGCTGTGGATGGCAGAGAAAACGCAGGGGCGTTATTTTATTCTGCCTGCACCGCTCTATGCCGATAGCGTCGACGATCGTGACCTCTGGTGCAATCATCGTATCTACCGCACCGTAACGGAAAAAGCCGATCAGGCAGACGTAATGTTTGTAGGGATAGGCCAGGTTTCGCCAGGCTGCCCGCTGAATGCGGATGGCTTTATCTGCGATGACGAGGTAACCAGCCTGCTGGCGAAGCGGGTGGCGGCAGAGATGCTTGGGCATTTTATCGGCGAGGAAGGTGAAAGGGCGTCAACCGACCTGGACAGCCGTTTAACCAGCGTGCGGCTGACGGCCCATACCCAACGCAATATCATCGCCTTTGCGGGAGGCAGCGAAAAGCACCGGGCCATAGCCGCCGTGCTGAAGGGCGGCTGGATCAGCGGACTGGTGACTGATGAAGCCAGCGCCCGTTACGCCCTGGCGGAAAGTGCCTGAATTTTTGCCAGCACGCCCCGGTGCAGACACCATTACACTATCCTTAATCGTGGCCACCGGGGGAGCTGTATCATGAGTTTTAATGATGAAGACCTGTTTAAAGACGCGATGGAAGACGTCACGCCGCTCAAGGACTGTAGCAACATTCTGTGGTTAAAATCCCCTTCGACAAAATCGCCCCGGCAGCGTCCGGAAGAGCAGCAGCTGGATAACCCGTTGACCAGCGGCTTTTTGACCGTGATCCCACGGGAAACGCCGCTGGAGTTTAAAGCGGAAGGGATTCAGCAGGGGGTGCTGGATAAGCTGCGGCTGGGCAAATATCAACTTGATGCCAGCCTTAATTTGCTGCGTCAGCCGGTGGAGATCTGCCGCCAGTCGCTCTACAGCTTTATGCTACAGGCCGAGCGCGAAAATTACCGTAATCTGCTGATCGTTCATGGCAAAGGCAAAGAGGATGAGTCGCACGCCAATATTGTTCGTAGCTATCTGGCGCGCTGGCTACAACAATTTGACCAGGTGCAGACATTTTGCAGCGCTCAGCCGCAACACGGTGGGGGCGGCGCCTGCTATGTTGGATTACGCAAAAGCGAACAGGCTCGTCTTGACAACCGAGAAAGGCACGCCAAACGCAGTCGCTAACCGGAGTGGGATTTACGCACGGTCGCCATCAGCACTTCTGCACTGCGACTCAGGGGCGCGCCGGTACGGGTAATAATACCGACCGGCTCGCCCGGTCCGTGCGAGGCAACAGGGAGCGCAGCCAGCGCATTATGCAACAGGTCGTCTTTGATGGCGCCAGAGGGCACAAACCAAACGTAGTTATAGCGCAGCGCCAGCTGGCGGGCCAGCGAGGTGGCGGAGGTTTCTACTATGGTGGCCGGCAGCCGGCAACCGTGATCCCTGAGCATCGCATCAGCGATACGGCGCGGTGCCGTGCCTTCCGGCGATATCACCACAGGCCAGCTGAGCGCGCGCGACAGCGTGACGTTGTCACTTAATAGCGGATGGTCAGGCCTGACGACCAGCCTTAACGATTCCAGGAATAGCAGTTCGTACGTCAGGCCGGTCATCATTTCCGTTTCAGCCATACGGCCGATACCTACCTCAAATTCACCTGCTCTCAGCCCGGCAAGCAGCACGTTATTATGCAGGGTAGCGACCTGCACCAGCGTATCTGGCTGCTGCTGATGGAATCTTTCGAGGATGGAGGGCAGCATTCCCAGGGCCACTGTCGTTAACACGCCAATGCGTAGCACGGCCGGACTGCGTGTGGTGACGGGGCTGAGTGACTGACCGGCATGATTCAACGCATCCAGAATACGGACTGCATGGGTCAGGAACTGTTCGCCTGCCGTGGTCAGCTGGGCGCCCAGTCGGCCCCGTTCAAACAGCCTGGCACCGGCCATTTCTTCCAGTTCGTTCAGGGTTTTTGACAGCGCGGGCTGGCTGAGCGACAGTACCTCGGCGGCGCGCCCCAGCGTACCCTGCTGAGCCACGGCGACAAAGGTATGAAGATGGCGCAGTCGAATGCGCTGATTAAACAGGTAATTTTTTTCCATACTGCAGCGTAGCCAGCAAGACGGCGCGCAGGCAAGCAGCGCATAGGAATATTGTTAACCTTATTGCAAAATTTCATTAACATAATAGCGCTTTTTCATCACCTTCTGCCGCGTATAAGCCTTAGCCCTATCAGCTTTACTGATAAAAGCCCCTTTTTTCATTGCGGATGCTTGCTTTTTCAAGGGAAATAGCTACAAGCAGGTACGTAATTCGCTGGGTGAAAGCGGTAACAATCCGTTATGATAGCCGACACTTTTTTCTCGGAACCGACGCCAGCCGCTTTGCATATTGCTGGCCATGGAGCGCTAACGTGGAGAGTATTGTTGCGACAGATGTCCGCACCCTGATCAACGAAGGCAGCATCACTCGCTACCAGCAACGTATTATCCTCCTGTGTTTTGCGGTGGTGGCGATGGACGGGATGGATATCGCCCTGATGGGGTTTATCGCACCCGCGTTGAAAGCAGCGTGGGGTATTACTACGCAGCAGCTGGGCGCTATCATCAGCGCGGCGCTAATCGGGCTGGCGCTGGGAGCCTTGTTTGCCGGTCCGCTTGCCGATCGTTTTGGCCGTCGCGTCATTATCATCAGCAGCGTCTTTTTCTTTGGACTGTGGACGACAGCAACGGCCTTTTCGCACAATGCCGATCAGATGATGCTTTTTCGCTTTCTCACGGGCCTGGGGCTGGGTGCGGCGATGCCCAACGTCGGCACGCTGGTGGCGGAATACTCTCCCGAGCGCAAGCGCGCCTTTATCATTACGGTGGTGTTCTGCGGCTTCACCTTCGGGGCGGCGGGTGGCGGCTTTGCTGCTTCCTGGCTAATTCCTCATTACGGCTGGCATGCGGTGCTGATCCTGGGCGGCGTACTGCCGCTACTGCTCGCACCGCTGTTGCTGAAAGGCCTCCCGGAGTCGGTGCGCTTTTTGCTGGCGCGACAGGCCCCCGCAGAACGCATCCGGCAGATCGTTGAAAAAATGGTGCCCGGCCAGGTGCAACAGGGAAGTCTGTTTGCTATATCGGAAAAACCACAGCGTGAGAGCGCGGTTAAACTGGTGCTGACTCGACCTTATCTCTCCGGCAGCCTGCTGCTATGGGGCAGCTATTTTATGGGGCTGTTTCTGGTTTATCTGATCGGCAGCTGGCTGCCCTCGCTGGTTAAGGATATGGGCATGACGGTGACCCAGGCTGCGCTGGTCACTGCTATGTATCAGGCTGGCGGTACCCTGGGCTCACTCTTTGCCGGCTGGATGATGGATCGCCTTAACGCTAACCTGGCGCTGGCCGCTATCTATTTTGCCGGGGCTATTGCGACGGTGGCCATCGGCTACGCGCCGGCAAGTACGCTGATCCTCAGCCTGGTCGCGTTCTGCAGCGGTTTTTGCCTTAACGGGGCCAATACCGGCATGAACGCGCTGTCGGCCAGCTACTATCCTACGCATGCCCGGGCTACCGGCTCCAGCTGGATGCATGGCGTAGGGCGAGTGGGCGCGATCCTCAGCGCTTTCGCAGGGGCACAAATGCTGGCGATGGGCTGGCATATTACGGAGGTTTTCTCCAGCCTGGCGGTGCCGGCGGTGCTGACTTCGTTGATGCTGCTGGCAAAATACCGTTTCGGTCATAAGCGTCGCGAAGCGTAACAGGCCGTTATCAGGTCTGCTGGCAAACGCTGCCTTAGGATGAAAATGGCGCCTGCTGTCAGCCACTGTTTTAGGGATAAATACCGCGCCGGAAACGGCGCGGTTGATCGTTGCTGCCGAGTGTAAATATCCTCTTACGCTCTGCGAAAGAACCCGGCGGGTTACCCGATATCAGAGACTGGCTGGCCGCAAAGAGGTGGCCCGTCTGAAAAGCGTCATAAAAGATAACGTCTTGTCCTTTAAATACATTCCCTCCATTTTTCTGACCTGAATGTTAAGAAAAAGTAAGCATTTTCTGTAAATGGGGCCACCTATTGGACTTTGTCGTCACGCTTGCAAATAATGGTGAGCAGATGACTCAGGACGCAGCAATGAAAAACGAACGCTTGATAAGGATAAGCACGGCAGAAGGGATGCTGTGCGGCAATCTGGATAAGGATGTCTTTGTTTTCAGAGGAATACCTTACGCTGCGCCGCCTGTCGGTGAGTATCGCTGGCGCTCACCAAAACCCGTTACGCCGTGGCAGGGCGAGCGTGATGCGACGGCCTGGGGCGCGGCCAGCTGGCAGAACCGGCAGTACTGCATGGCGGTAGGGGGCGGCGATCCTGGCGCGTTTAGTGAAGATTGCCTGTACCTTAACGTCTGGACACCGGAAACGGAGCCGGCTGCACCGATGCCGGTGATGGTCTGGATCCACGGCGGCGGTTTTACTATCGGTGCCGCGGGCCTGGCTCCTTATATCGGCCAGCCGCTGGCGTCGCAGGGCGTGGTGGTGGTTACCCTTAACTACCGGCTGGGCCATTTGGGTTTCTTTGCGCACCCGTCGCTGGATAAAGAATATGCACCGGGCGAGGTCGTCAACAACTTTGCGCTGCTGGATCAGATCGCCGCGTTGCAATGGGTGCAGCGAAATATCAGTGCCTTCGGTGGCAATCCCCACAACGTCACTCTCTTTGGTGAATCATCCGGCGCACGCAGCGTACTTTCTCTTTTTTCCTCACCGCTTTCTGCCGGTTTGTTTCATAAAGGCATTGCGCAAAGCCCCTATGCGCTGCCCGATTTGCCACGTGAAAAGGCGCTGGCAAACGGCGAAAAGCTGGCGCGTCATTTTAATTTGTCACACGCTACCGCCGAACAGCTGCGCGCGCTGCCTGCTGACGCATTCTGGCCTCTGGAGAGCGGACTGGCCAATGGCCCGGTAGCGATAGCGGGCGATCGGGTTTTACCCGTACCCATGCTAAAAGTTTTTAATAACGCCGCCCAGCACAAGCTGCCGTTGATGATCGGCAGCAACAGCGACGAAGCCAGCGTGCTCAGCTATTTCGGGGTGGATCCCGCGCTGATTATCAGGCAACTCCGTGCCACGCAGCGGGTAGGGCTGCGTATGAAAATGATCCGACTGTTGTATGACGGCCTGTACGATGACGACAGGCTCGGCAGACAGGTTGCGCGTGATATGACCTTCACCGCAATGGGTTACATTGCCGCGCTGTCGCAGTGCCGCAAGGGGATACCGGTCTGGCGCTATTACTTTGATTATGTGTCGGAAAATTCACGCGACCTCTATCCGGACGGCACCTGGCATGGCAATGAGATCCCCTATACGCTCAATACCCTTGACGAACTGTCGGCACAAATGGCCGCACGACCCTTCACGGCAGGCGATCGGGAATTTGCCAAAAAGGTCAGCGGTTATTGGCTGAATTTTGCCCGCCACGCCAGCATCTTTTCTCACCGGCTGGAGGGCGATCCCGACTGGCCTGCATGGCAGCCCGGCGCGGATGTGGTGATGCGCTTCGGCGAAACGGGGCCGACGCTGA
>DOOK01000281.1:10019-10345 GCA_003512805.1 Erwinia sp.
CGACGCTGAAGCTGGAGAAAAATTTCATGCGCAGACGGATGCAGCTGTTTCGCCTGCTGATGGGGAGCGTGGTTAAACTGCGCGAATAATCTTTTAACATAGTCTTGATGGCTTTATAACGGACAGGAAAATAAAGAAGAGGCGCAGCAAGGACTTAACGCCAGGTTGTGGCCAGTAAGGCGCTGAATAAAAAAGAAATAGCGACTCATGATTTCGTTGGCGATGCCGATAACTCTTGTCAAGCGTCCATTACGCAGGACGAGCATTCGGGCTTTCAAATCGTTACGGAGTAGTTATGAATTTGCTAAAAGATTTTACCATCCGCA
>DOOK01000280.1 GCA_003512805.1 Erwinia sp.
TCGGCCACCATCTGCCACGGCAGAATATTGGCGTGGTGTTCCATTTCGGTGATGATGATGTTGTCGCCGGGCTGCAGCTGGCTGCCGCCCCAGCTGCTGGCAACGAGGTTAATCCCCTCGGTGGTGCCCTTAACAAACACGATTTCCTCAGGCGACGCGGCATTAAGGAAACGCGCGGCGTGCGCGCGTACCTCTTCCATCTCCGTAGTCGCTTCGGCGCTCAGGGTATGAATACCCCGATGCACCGCCGCGTAGCCGTGCTCGTAGAAGTGGCTTTCCGCATCGATAACCGCCTGCGGTTTCTGCGCGCTGGCGGCGCTATCAAGGTAAGCCAGCGGCTGACCGTTTACTTCTCGCGCCAGAACAGGAAAATCGGCCCTGACGCGCGTCAGGTTAAAACTCATTTAATGCCTCCGGGGAAGCGCTGTGCGATACGCTGCATCACCGCTTCCTTCAGTACCTCGTCCGTGATGGCTTCGGTAAGCTCGGCGGCGAAAGCGTAGATAATCATGCGCTGAGCAGATTCTTCGCTGATGCCGCGAGCGCGCAGATAGAACATCTGTTCGTCGTCAATACGGCCAATAGTGGCACCGTGGCTGCACTTCACGTCGTCAGCGTAGATTTCCAACTGCGGTTTGGTGTCCACTTCCGCCAGGCGTCCCAACAGCAGGTTGTTGTTGGTCATCTGGCCGTCAGTTTTCAGCGCGTGCTTCGCCACTTCAATCTTGCCGTTAAACACCGCACGAGCTTTATCGCGCACGATGGTTTTATGGAGCTGACGGCTCTGGCAATAGCCTTTGTTGTGCTCCAGGTAAGTTCGGCTGTCGCACACTTCTTTCTCTACCGGCAACATCAGGCTGTTAATCGACAGCTCAGTGCCTTCGCCGTTCAGCTGCGTGCTGGTATTGTGGCGTGCAAGACCGCTTCCCAGCAGGAAGCTGTGGCTTTGTACGCGCGCATCGCGCTCGATCAGCAGGTCGTTGTGCGCAAAATGGTTGCTGCTCGCATGCTCAAAGGCCAGCTTGTAGTGCGTCAGCTGCGCATTGTTGCCCACGGTGGCGGTAAAGCGAGCGCCGGTGAAATGCGTACTTTCGTTCAGGCTGACATAGTGCTCAATAATCGTGGCTTGTGCGCCATCGTCCAGCTGCAGATGGTGGCGATAGTGCGACGTATTCATTTCATCCTGCGCGCTGCCGCTGCTGATATGCAGCAGATAAACGGCACGGTCGACCGACTTGCCGCGCGGCAGATGAAGGGTGGTCACCTCTTCCGCCAGGCTTTCGGTCAGATGCAGGAAGACGTCAGGCTGCACAGGCGCGTTCAACTCGCGGCGGCCCGCAGCTTTAGTGATCTGAATATCAAACAGATCCCAGTTGCTATCGCTCAGCTGCGCGTTAAAGCGGCCATCGATGAAGACTAATTTAATCGCATCGATATTCAGCGCCAGCGCGGCGACGTCCGCCGCATTCAGCTCGGCGGCGGTCGGCAGCACAAAGTTATGTGCCAGCAGGCCATCCAGCGGCGTATATTTCCAGTTCTCCTGCTTGCGCGTCGGCAGCCCTAAACGCAGCACCTGCTGCCAGTGCTGCTGAGCCTGCAAAGAACGCTGCTCGCCCTGGGTCTCGAACAGGTGATGCCACTGCTGCAGGGCGTTTTCACTATTCCTGTTCGGTAAGCCAGCCATAGCCTTGCTCCTCCAGTTGTTTCACCAGCGAGAAATCGCCTGATTTCACGATTTTTCCCTGATAGAGCACGTGCACAAAGTCAGGCTTGATGTAGTCCAGAATACGCTGATAGTGGGTAACGATGATAAAAGCACGCTTGCCGTCACGCAGCGCGTTCACGCCGTTTGAAACAATTTTCAGCGCATCGATATCCAGTCCGGAATCGGTTTCATCCAGGATGCAAAGCTCCGGCTCCAGCGCTGCCATCTGCAGGATGTCGTTGCGTTTTTTCTCGCCGCCGGAAAAGCCGACGTTGACTGAACGGGTCAGCAAATCTTCCGGCATTTTCAGCAGGTGGATTTTATCTTCAATAAAATCCTGGAAGTCGAAGCGATCCAGTGATTCCTGGTCACGGTATTTGCGTACGGAGTTCACCGCCGTCTGCAGGAAAAACTGGTTGCTGACGCCCGGAATTTCTACCGGATACTGGAAGGCCATGAAGATGCCTTCGCCCGCACGGTCTTCCGGCGACAGCTCCAGCAAATCTTTGCCCTTAAACTCAACGGCACCACCGGTGATTTCATACTCTTCGCGGCCCGCCAGCGTAGCGGAAAGCGTACTTTTACCTGAGCCATTCGGGCCCATAATGGCGTGCACTTCACCCGGCTTCACTTCCAGGCTCAGCCCGCGCAGGATTTCTTTATCTTCGATACTTACCTGTAAATCTTTAATGCTTAACATAATCTTTCCTGGGCAATACCTCGCGGCATTGCGCAAAATGAATAAGCAGCGGGGATCAGCCCACGCTGTGTTCGAGACTGATCGCCAGCAGTTTTTGCGCTTCCACCGCAAATTCCAGCGGCAGCTCGGAGAAAACGTCTTTACAGAAGCCGTTCACGATCATGGAAATGGCATCATCTTCGCTGATGCCGCGCTGCAGGCAGTAGAACAGCTGATCTTCGCCAATGCGTGAGGTGGTTGCCTCATGTTCCAGCTGCGCAGTATTGTTGCGCACTTCCACATAAGGGAAGGTATGTGCGCCGCACTCGGCGCCAATCAGCATAGAATCGCACTGCGTAAAGTTACGGGCGTTGGTCGCCGTCGGCATGATTTTTACCAGGCCACGGTAGGTGTTCTGGCTTTTACCCGCCGAAATCCCCTTGGAGATGATCGTGGATTTGGTGTTTTTGCCGATATGGATCATCTTGGTACCGGTGTCAGCCTGCTGATGACCGCTGGTCAGCGCAACAGAGAAGAACTCACCCACGGAGTTATCGCCGCGCAGGATAACGCTTGGATACTTCCAGGTGATCGCCGAACCGGTTTCCGACTGCGTCCAGGACATCTTGCTGTTTTCGCCTTCGCACAGCGCGCGCTTAGTCACGAAGTTCAGGATGCCGCCTTCCGTTTCGCCGCCCGCGAACCAGTTCTGCACGGTAGAATATTTCACTTCCGCGTCTTTATGGATGATGACTTCCACCACCGCCGCGTGCAGCTGATAGGTATCGCGCACCGGCGCAGAGCAACCTTCGATATAGCTGACGTAGCTGCCTTCATCGGCAATCAGGATAGTCCGTTCGAACTGGCCGGTTTTTGCCGCATTGATACGGAAATAGGTGGACAGCTCCATCGGGCAGCGCACCCCTTTCGGGATGTAAACAAAAGTACCGTCTGATGCCACCGCCGAGTTCAGCGCCGCGAAGAAGTTATCGTTGGCCGGAACCACGGTACCCAGATACTGTTTTACCAGCTCGGGATGCTCGTGGATCGCTTCGCCAAAGGAGCAGAAAATAATGCCCTGTTCCGCCAGCTTGCCACGGTAGGTCGTCGAGACCGACACCGAGTCGAAAATGGCGTCTACAGCCACTTCCTGCCCTTCACGCACCGGTACACCCAGCTGTTTGAAGGCGTTTTCCACTTCTTCCGTCAGGTAGTTTGGCGCAGCCGCGCCTGACGTCTGCTGGGCACCCGGTTCCGAGGCACAGCTGTCATCACAACTGCCGCAGGACGGGGCCGAGTAATAGCTGTAATCCTGATAGTTCAGTGACTTATAGTTAGCTTTCAGCCAGTGCGGCTCTTCCATCTCCAACCAGGCCGCGTAGGCTTTCAGGCGAAAATCGAGCATCCACTCCGGCTCATTGCGTTTAGCAGAGATCGCACGCACCACATCCTCGTTGATGCCGTGAGCGAACTCCTCGGTTTGCAGCTGTGTAAAGAATCCTTCCTTATAATTCTGGCGGCTTCCTTCCCAGACCTGCACGTCGTCTGATGTATCAGTATTTCGGGACATAAAATTTACTCAACGCCAAAGCTCTCACCACAGCCACAGGCGTGTTGAGCTTTAGGATTATTAAATTTGAAGATCTGGTTCAGGCCTTCGCGGACGAAATCAACTTCGGTTCCATCAATGAAAGGCATAGCCTGCAGCGGTACATACAGGTTCGCGCCGTTGTGGGTAAACACTAAATCATCTGAAGCAGGCTCTTTAGTTAAATCCATGGTATAGCCGAATCCGGCGCAGCCGGACGTCTTAACGCCCAGCTTTAACCCCTTCACTTGCGGGTCACTGGCAGACAGCGCGATGATTTGCTGTGCGGCGCTGTCGGTAAGCGTCAGTCCTTTCCAGACGAAATCATCTGGAGAAAAAGAAGCGGTTGTTGCTGATGGCATAACATTACCTCGCGAGTCGGTAGCCCAGCGGGCTGATACCCCTATGTTAGTGATAATGATTGTCTCTTCAACCTCTTGTTTTGCAGGGATTAAGGCCAACCGGTTTTTTTTGGGCCTCTTTATTCAGTTTAGACCCTGTGAAGAGGTTTACGATGTGCGTCACGCAATGATTTAACGAAATGGTAACACATTGAAAAGCAGCCAGTAAATATCAGCCGCGCTGCGCTAAGCAGGAATAATAGTTATTTTACCCCTTTCATCGTTAGCGCGTATCGTTATTACCAATTTATCTGAGAGGCAGCATAAATCGATAAAAATTTTTTTCGCCAGCGTTGAATAATGCGCCAGGTATAATATGATAATGATTATCATTAGCGTAAATAGGCCCGATATGAAGCTGACAATGAGTGCCTGGCTGCAACATAAAATGGATGAATACCTGTTTTCCATCCGGGATATCACCGTCGATTACGCTATGGCGCAGGCCAGCGTGAACCAGCCCGAATGTACGCTGCAGCAGCTGCGCAAGTATAACGATACCTGTCTTGATATGGCTGAAATTTGCCAGCTTAACGGCGACGATCGGCGCTATCTGCACACGCTGGGCAACCTGCATCAACGCTTATTGCAGGAGTTGGGCAATCCCGAGCGCGATCGGCTCTTCCGTATGCAAGCATGGCAGCTGGCGCGACACTCGCTTACCCGACTGTGCCATCAGCTTGCGCTAAGCGGCGAGTGGGATAAAGCGACCGCGCTACAAAATGAATTTGTCCGTAAAGCCTCGCAGATTATGTAGCCTGCCACCAGGACAGACCATTATACCCTGGCGGCATAAAGAGATCTGCCCTAGCGGGCACTCAATACCGCTTAAAGCAGTTCTAAAAGCGCCTGTAAGGGATGCCGCATACCGTTGCCTTCGATGCGTTTTACTTGGCTGCGGCACGAGTAGCCGGTTGCCAGGCAGCGCTGCCGCGGTAATTTCTGTAGCGTCTGGTGCCATGAAAGTTCATAAATGCCCAGAGAATTGGCCAGATTTTTCGTTTCATGCCCGTAAGTCCCCGCCATTCCGCAACAGCCTACGCTGACGTTTTCCAGCTTTGCGCCAAAGCACGCAAAAATCTCTGCCCACTGCTGGCTGGAAGCCGGTAACGCGGTCACTTCCGTACAGTGACCGAACAGATACCAGGCCTCGCCACCCTGAGGGACAGGCTGGCGCCCGGGCAGCACCGTTTGCAGCCACTCATGCACCAGCTGCACGTGGAAAGCACCCCGTTTTTCGCCGAGGCTCTGGTATTCATCGCGATAGCAGAGAACCAGTGCCGGATCGACCCCCACCATCGGCAGCTGGAGTGTCGCCACGCGGTTAAGGAAATCCGCTGTTTTCTGCGCGGTTCTGGCGAAACGCTGGAGAAAGCCTTTGATATGCTGCGCCTTGCCATTAGGCGAGAAAGGCAGGACTACCGGCTGATAGCCCAGCTTTTCCACCAGCGCCACAAAATCGGCGATCAGCCTGGCTTCGTAATAGCTGGTGAACGGATCCTGCACAATCAGCACATACCGCGCGCGCTGCGCCTCGCTCATGGCTTCAAGCTGCTCCAGCGTGGTGGTTATCGCCCGCTGTCCGGCCAGCTGCTGTTTCAGGTTTGGCGAGGAAAGCAACGGCAGATCGACCATGCCGACATGGTTTTTACTCAGTTCACGCACCAGCGGCTGACGTAAGAAGAAGTTAAAAAACGTCGGTGCTTTTGCCATCAGCGGCGCGTAGCTTTCCACGCTGGCGACCAGGTGGTCGCTGACGGGACGCAAATAGCGGGTGTGGTAAAGCTGCAGGAAGCGGGAGCGGAAGCCAGGCACGTCGATTTTTATCGGACACTGAGTGGAGCAGGCTTTACAGGCCAGGCAACCCGACATCGCCTCTTTCACCTCGTGCGAAAAATCATATTCGCCACGCTTTGCGTGCCAGCTATTGCGGGTACGCTCGATCATGCCGCGCAGGCTCACTTTCGCCTGCGGCAGTGAACGCTCCAGCGCCAGCGGATCGACGCCCTGCTCTGCCAACAGCCTCAGCCATTCACGGGTTAACGTCGCGCGGCCTTTCGGCGAATGAATACGGTTGCCGGTGATTTTCATTGACGGACACATCGGGCTGCGTACGTCAAAATTAAAGCACAGGCCGTTACCGTTGCACTCCATGGCCCCGCGCCAGTCGCTGCGCACGCTGACGGGTATCTGCCGATCGAAGGTGCCACGCTTTACCGCATCCACTTTCATCATCGGTTCGTCAACGCCCCACGGTGCGCAAATTTTTCCCGGATTGAGGCGGTTATCAGGATCGAAAGCGGCCTTGATGCGACGCAGGTCGTTAAACAACGCCTCGCCAAAAAACGCCGGGCTGTATTCGGCCCGGAAGCCTTTACCGTGTTCGCCCCATAACAGGCCGCCGTAACGGGCCGTCAGCGCCACCACCTCGTCGGAAATCCGCTTCATCAGCATTTCCTGCTGCGGATCGCACATATCCAGCGCGGGGCGCACGTGGAGCACGCCGGCATCCACGTGACCAAACATGCCGTAGCTCAGATTGTGGCTATCCAACAGCTGGCGAAACTCAACAATATAGTCCGCCAGATGCTGCGGCGGCACGCAGGTATCCTCTACAAAAGGGATCGGCTTGGCGCGGCCTTTGGCGTTACCGAGCAGCCCGACGGCTTTTTTACGCATGGCGTAGATGCGCTCAATGCCGCCGATATCATCACACAGCTGATAGCCAATAATACCCGCCTCGCTTGCCGCCATCAGGCTTTCCAGCCGCTGGCAGAGTGAGGCAACCTGGCCATCAATCATCGCCTTATCATCGCCAGCGAACTCGACGATATTCAGCCCCAACATCTCCTGGTCGGGCACGTCGGCGATCAGCTCGCGGACCGAATGCCAGACGATATCTTCCTTTGCCAGGTTCAGCACTTTTGAATCGACCGTTTCCACTGACAGCGCCTGCGCTTCCACCATAAAAGGCGCACTGCGCAAAGCAGAGTCGAAAGAGTCATATTTAATATTGACCAGGCGACGCACTTTAGGGATCGGCATAATATTCAGGCGGGCTTCGGTAATAAACGCCAGCGTGCCTTCTGCGCCACACAGCAGTCGTGTTAAATCCACCTGCTGCAAATCGTCACTAATAGCGTGACGCAAATCGTAGCCGGTCAAAAAGCGGTTGAGCTTTGGAAAGTGCTCGACGATAACGTCACGGCGGTCGCGACAACACGCCAGTACCGTGCGGTAGATTTGACCTTCACGCGTTTGCTCTGCCGCCAGCTGTTCCGCCAGGCTAACCGGGACAGGCCGCGTGTCCAGCAGCTCGCCGCCCAGTAGCAGCGCACGCAGGCCTAAAACGTGATCGGACGTTTTGCCATAAACCAGCGAGCCCTGGCCTGACGCATCGGTGTTTATCATGCCGCCCAGCGTGGCGCGGTTGCTGGTAGAAAGTTCCGGAGAGAAGAAATAGCCCAGTGGCCTGCGCGCGGCGTTAAGATGATCTTTA
>DOOK01000279.1 GCA_003512805.1 Erwinia sp.
GGAGAGGCGAATGAATAACGTTAATGAGCTGATTGCTTCAAGACTGATGCTGACCGCAGAGCAACGAGAACAAACGCGTGCGGCTCTGGCGAAGGGAGAACAGGCAGAAACGGATCTTCGGCGCGCGCAGCGCTACGCATTTCAACAGCGAACCCGGCAGGGCCTGATTTTTGGCGAGAACGATCTGCTGCCGGTTTCCTTTTTGCAGCAGGGCTTAAGCGCGGCGCGGGCAGTGGCGCTGATACGGGAAGATGGCATTCCTGTAGGCAGCGGCTTTCTGGCCCACGGAGGCTTGTTTATCACCAATCACCACGTGCTGCCGGAACCGCCTGCCCCAGGCACGGTGACGGTACAGTTTGGCTATTGTCAGAATGAGCGCGGTGAGGTTAGCGACGGCCGTCTTTACTCGCTGGATGCGGAGCATTTCTGGCTGACCAGCCCGCCGGAAGCGTTCGACTGTACGCTGATTGCGCTGGGCGAAGCGCTTAGCGGCAGCGGAGAAGCGCCGTTGCCGCTGGCGCTTAACGATCGCAATGACAAACATGCGCTGGGCATCAGCCTGAACCTTATTCATCATCCGGGCGGCGCGCCGCAGCAGGTCACGCTGCGTAATAATGCGCTGTTGGCGCGGCACGAGCAGTTTCTGCATTACGAGGCCGACAGTGAAGGCGGTTCGTCCGGCGCGCCCGTTTTCAACGACGGCTGGCAGCTGGTGGCGCTGCACCACGGTGCCGTTGAGGACGACGGAAAATGGGTTAATGAAGGGATCCGCATCAGCGCGTTAACCGACTGGCTAAAAGGCGAATTGCCACGGCTCTCGTCTACGAGGCAGGCGTCACTGATGCAGGCGTTGACTTCCGACATCACACCGCTGCGTCCCGCCGCCAGCGCCAGCGCGCCAGACAGCTATTACGATAATCGCGACGGCTATTAGGCCGACTTTCTTGCCGGGACGCATATCGCCCTGGCGGATATCATCGCGCCACGCGTAGCGGAAGTGGCGCCGTTGCGCGACGGCAGTAAAGGTGCAGAGGCCAGGCTCGACTATCAGCACTTTTCCCTGCTGATGAGCAGCGAGCGGCGGCTGGCCTTCTTTACCGCGACCAATATTGATGGCGCCAGCTATATCAGCATCGATCGCGACAGCGGGCAGCCTTCGCTGCTGCCAGAGACGGATCGCTGGTATGAAGACAGCCGTATCGACAGCCGCTATGTCACCGGTCAGGCGTTCTACAGCGAGTTCAGCCGTTGGTTCGATCGAGGCCATTTGACCCGCCGTAGCGATCCTACCTGGGGCAGCGCGGCCGAAGCGGTACGCGCCAATAAAGACACTTTTCACTTTACCAACTGCTCGCCGCAGCATTTTCGTTTTAATCAGAGCATGCAGTACTGGCAGGGCGTTGAGCGCTACATCCTGGAATCTGGCGTGCTGCAGACAAAGCAGCAGATCAGTGTGTTGACCGGGCCGGTGCTTAACGATCAAAGCAGGCAATATGCGAATTTAGCGGTACCGCTACTGTTCTGGAAAGTCGTTTTGCGCATCGGTCCCCAGGGCAAGCCGCAGGCGACGGCATTACTGGTCAGTCAGGATAAATTGCTGGACGAACCACGCCGCGTATTGCCCCGGGCACAGCCGGAAACAGTTCCCAACGTGGATGAATATCGCGTTTCCGTCAGCTCGCTGGAAGCGCTGACCGGCCTTAATTTCAGCGCCTTCCGCGACTGGGACAGCTGGAAGCCGGACGCCGCTCTGCTGGCAGATCCGTTACCGGCGAAGCTGATCATGACATGGCAGGATCTGTTGTAGTCGGGGGCCGAATAAAGCGTACCGAAAGGTCAGAGAAGCCCGTGGCTAAAGCGCGCTTCTCTGACCGAAAGGGCTTTCGCCGCAGACGACCTGCCTGAAACAACACAAAGAGCCGCTTTTTGAAAATTTGAGCGGTCATGCCGCCGTCCGTTTTTCTTTTTCGTGCGTCGGGCGGGCAGAAATCAGGGCTGCAGCAGCTGTTTTTCCCAGTCTCCGGTTTGTTCTGGCCGAGTATAAAGCTCCCGTAAGTGCAGACGATTATCACGGAAGGTTAAAAATTCAATAGCCTGAGGAACCACGCAAACGCCTCCCCAGCGTGCGGGTTTGCTGACGGGCTGCCCGGCATACACCGCTTTGGCCTGCTGTAATTTTTGCTCCAGCTCCTCTACGGCAGCCAGCGGCTGACTCTGCTGAAAACACAGGGTTGCCAGCTGCGCATCACGCGAGCGTGAAGACCACCAGGCCTCCGACTGCTCCACGTCGACAGGTTGCGCTATCCCTTCCACCCGCACCTGATAGCCTTTATTTTCCCACCAGAATGTTAATGCCACGTGAGGATTGTGCTCCAGCTCTTTTCCTTTCCGCGAATCAAACCAGGTACAGAAAGCAAACCCTCGGGCGTCAGCGGACTTTAAGTCGACGAAGCGTGCGCTGGGTTTACCGTCCGGCGCGACCGTAGAGACACAGACGGCGCCTGGCTGCTTCAGTGTGCGATCGTGTTTGACTTCATCCCACCAGCGATGAAATTTTGTTATGGGGTTGTCTGTCATAGCGGCTACTCCTTGCGGTTAGTTTAAGAAGAGGGGACAGCGCCAGACTTCAATCAGAGGAGTAATCCTGCCGGCCAGCCTTTGGCTGAACATTTATCCCGGTCTGGCAGCACGTTTTCTGTTAAATACGTTGTAGCATAGAGTCCTGTGCCGCGCATCGTCATCTGGCCGGTGCCATAGTCACTCTTTTCTCTTAAGGAGGCTTTATGAAAACGCCCTGTCTGGAAACGTCACGCCTTTATCTGCGACCGCTTCAGGTCGAAGATGCCCTGCAGATACAGAGGATCTTTCCGCAATGGGAGATCGTTCGTCATCTTGCCGCAGGGTTTCCCTGGCCTTTTCCGGACGATGGAGCCAGCCGGTATGTTAATACGGTGGCGTTGCCGGCCTCAGAGAGGGGAACAGCCTGGTTCTGGACCCTGAGACGAAAAGAAAATCCGTCAGTCATGATCGGCCTGATATGTCTTTCAGATGAACCAGACAATAATCGTGGGTTCTGGCTTGTGCCGGAGTGGCGGCGCAAAGGGTATATGACGGAGGCCTGTAACGTGGTGACCGGGTTTTGGTTTAATACTCTTAAGCGGGAGGTGCTGCGAGCGCCTAAAGCCCATATCAATGACGCTTCCCGAAAAATATCTGAAAACATGGGGATGCGCCTTATCCAAACCGGGAAACAGCGCTACACGGAAGGCGAGCTGGACTCTGAATTATGGGAAATAACCCGTGAGGAGTGGAACAGCGTGTCCTTGCCGCCAGTCCCCTGAAGCGAAGGGGAGATCACAGCCGCATCAGGCGGCTTTAAGCCTGACGGGCCAGGCGATAAACTTGCAAATAAAACCAGGTCGGAAAGGATCACGCCTTCCCGGCCTGGGGGGACACCCTGACACCTTTAATCGCAGGTTAAATCCTGAAAGAGCTGACTTCGCTTAACAGTCTGCTGGCCTGCTCGCTAAGGGAGTTGGATGCCGCAGCCATCTGCTCTACCATTGCCGCATTTTGCTGCAGGTTATTCTCCATCTGTGTCACGGCAATATTGACCTGTTCAATACCATAACTCTGTTCTTTTGATGAGTTATTGACCTGATTAATTAACTGGGTTGTTTCATCAACAACGCCCAGCGCTTCACTCATTCGGGTAGTGACATTCGCCGCGTATACCACCCCTTTATCTACGTTTTGAATGGCCTCTTCGATTAATCCCCGGATATCGCGTGCCGCCACAGAAGAACGCTGTGATAATGAGCGAACCTCTCCAGCCACCACCGCAAACCCTTTACCCTGTTCGCCGGCACGCGCCGCTTCAACGGCCGCATTAAGGGCAAGAATATTGGTCTGAAACGCAATGCCGTCAATGATAGCGGTGATCTCAGAAATCTTATGAGAAGAGGCCGATATGTCATTGATGGAATTTTTCAAATCGCCCAGCTCACGGCTACTTTCATTAACGATTGACTGAACCTTACCTATATAGTTGTTCGCTTCGTTCGCGTTATCCATATTATGTTTTACCGTCGCGGACAACTCGTTCATGCTGGCGGCAGTCTGTTCCAGAGACGATGCCTGAGATTCAGTACGTGAAGAGAGGTCCTCATTACTGCGGGAAATTTCATTAGCCGCCGTATCCACCTCTTTGCTGGCATCCCTTGAACTGGACAGCACGTCCCGGAATTTCTCAATCAGCGCATTGAAGCTGCTGGCCGTTGCGCCCAGCTCATCCTTTTTAACCAAATCGACACGTAGCGTCAGATCCAGAGTATTGCCGATATCCCTCATGCTTCCCTGTAAAGTCTGCAGGCCTTTTTTCAGGTAGTTAAGGATAAAGTAAGAGAAAGAACTGGTCAGGACGACCGCGGCGCTGATGATAATAACCAGCAACCACAGGGTATGCAGATACTGCGTATGGTTATTTTCCGCAAAGCGGGTTGCAATCTGGTAATTGTAAGATAATAAGCTCTTGATATCCTTGCTTAATATGACTGAGGCCGCGGCGGTTTCGCCCTCGTCTGATACCATGCCTCTTGCAGCATCAATGCCGCTGGTTTCATAAACAGTCACCATTTTATTGACTTTATTGCGGTAGTTATCAAAGCTTTGAATGGTTTGCGATATCGCCTGACCATCTTTCTCATCAGAGATTAAATTCGCTTTATAATAATTAAGTTCCGATTTTACCTTATCCAAAAGGACATCTGCACTCTTCATGTGCATATAAAAGATATCTTTTTTTGTTACCAGCAGGCCCATCAGTATTTGCCGTCTCGCTTCTTCACGGCTTTGTAAAATTTCGCCTATTTTATTTATGCTGGGCAGGGAGTTAGTTGCGACATAATCAAAACGATCCTGAGCGCTGTTCAGGGATTTAAGGCTGATAATACCAAGCGATAACAAGGCAATAAGGGTAAAAGCAAAAATAAACGTCAGCTTCTTTAAAATGGTCATGACAGGATGCCTGATAATGTAAAAGGGTATAGTGAAATTATCGGAGCTTAAGAGAGTAACTTTATATCTTTATCGCAAATTTCATCAGTTTTTTATGATTACAGGGAGGGGGGTCTCTTTCTTAATCACAATCAGTTGGTTAGGCAGGTTTTCATAAAAAATCGCACGTTAGCGCCTGCTTTTTCAAAAATCAGGTAGAAAGTCCCGGATGTGGTTAGGGTATATTAATTAGCGTATTGGCAATGAAAGCGTTACCAGAAAAATACTCTCTTTGGAGGCGAGGAGCATACTGGCTAAAATTAAAAATACTTTGGATACCTGAAAATCGCTATCTTATATACTGCTATAGGGTTCCTGGTGTTGGCATTTTAGTTATCGGCCTGAACTCAGGAAACATGAAGGAGCCCCTCTTAAATTTTTGCAGTGAGGTTATGCAGATAAAATAAATGTGATGTATATGTGAAAAAATTAAGCTGCTATGAAGTCTTGCTGTTATTTGCCGATACTGGATAGCTATCAGCTGGCCAGAGAGAAACTAATGAGCACCTCGGGAATCAACACTCAGCCCTACAGTCATACTTTATTAGCTGAAACATCTCAGCCATCTGCACCCGCTGACAGAACCCAACTACCTGCGGTTAATGCCGATACACCCCCCGGAAATGTCTCTTCTGTCACTACTTTCGTATCATCCCTTGCCCGTCAATTAAGCGGAGCCGCTGCTCAGGCTGAAGCCCGCGATGCTTCACTGACCCTGGGGCAGAAAAGAAACCTGGTAGATAAGGCTCAGGACATGTTGCTTGGTGCGTCTTATAACGCTAATAAAGCAGCTTATGATAAAGAATTGCCTGCTTCAGATGATCCGTACGCACTGGATCTGGCAAAAAGGGCGACGCAGTATACAAACGGTAGCGGTAAAAACCCTTTCTCCGGACTGTCACGAGACAAACTGGCGGTAATAGCTTATGACGAAAGTGGCACTTTTACCGCTAACGAACGAAGAGCGGCAATGTATGAAGCTTATGACCAGGAATATGCCTGGCGTAAACAAGTCGTTGCTGAAGCCCAGGCTGAATACAATAGTACCGGTAAAATGACC
>DOOK01000284.1:0-10177 GCA_003512805.1 Erwinia sp.
CCTGCCCGCTACGATGCAGAGTGCCAGTTGATTAATGATAAGGCTTCCCGTATCCATAACTTAACTTTCCAGGGGAAAGCCATCGATCCCAATGCCACATTTTTGGTAGCGACGAATAATTATCGCGCCTACGGCGGGAAATTTGCCGGAACCGGCGAGGATCACGTTGCTTTTGCTTCCCCGGACGAAAACCGTGCTGTTGTCGCGGCGTACATTACGGCGCAAACCCAGGCGCAGGGTGAGGTCAGCCCACAGGCGGATAACAACTGGCGGCTGGAAAATATTCACAGCAAAGTGCCTCTGAATATCCTTTTTGAAACCTCGCCATCGTCTAAAGCAGCCGAATTTATTAAGAACCACGGTCAATATCCACTGAAGCAAGCAGGTCAGGACGAGACGGGTTTTGCGCTTTACCAGATTGGACTTAACTAAATCATTCTCACAGCAAGAGCCAGCCATGCTGGCTCCATTTATTGCCAGACATAATAAAGTTATGCGCTGGTGGAAGACTTCAGGCTGGCAAGGGGGTCGATGCCCTGTTTTACCAGTCGACTACGTCCGTACCAATATCATTCATTTTCCCGGAAATATTCAGCTCTAACAGTTTTTGAATTCCACTGCTCAAGGGGGGAGAAAAAGAAACAGACGAGGTTGTTAAGACACCAGCAAAAGCGCCTCAATCGATAACGGAACCCGCAAGGTAGCCCGGCCGCCCATATCAAAAAAAAGTCCGGCGGCAACGGCAATGTCATTCTTATTCAATTCACGCATTATATTTCTCCTTGTTAAAGCTATTTTCAGCATTGATCTGGCATCCATTGCCACATCGTAAATTTATTTTTAAAGACAGGGGCAGCCAAACTTTCTTAAAAATTTAAGAATACGGAAGTGTGTTTTCAGAATCGATCGAATAGCTTATCAACGTGTAGAAACATTTCTTATTTAAAGAGGGTGTGGTTTCAGGCGTGATTAAAACTGCATAAGAAAAGAGGAAAAAATAACAGGATTTCTGCCGGGACCGTGAAAATAATGTCCCGGCAGGATCGGCTGTTACAGAATTTCTAACAGCTCAACTTCAAATACCAGCGTGCTGAATGGCGGAATAGAAGCACCGGCGCCACGCTCGCCATAGGCCAGGTTCTGTGGGATAACCAGCTCCCATTTTGAACCGACCGGCATCAGGGTCAGCGCTTCAATCCAGCCAGGAATAACGCCGCTAACCGGGAACTCGGCCGGTTCGCCACGTGCTACGGAACTGTCGAACACGCTACCGTCGATCAGTTTGCCGGTATAGTGAACGCGTACGCGATCCTGGCGAGAAGGAATAGCGCCCTCGCCCTGCTTGATAACGCTGAATTGCAGGCCGGATTCTGTACCGCTCACGCCGTCACGCTGACCGTACTCTTCCAGGAATTTCTGGCCTTCGGCAGCCATTGCCTGCTGGCGTTCGCGACGAACCACATCGGCACGTTCGTGCACTTCACGCAGCGCGCGATGAACAACGTCCACGGGCACAGCCGGGGAGTTCCCTTCCAGCGCGTCGCGCAGGCCAGCCAGCAACGCTTCTGGCTGCAGCCCCTGCAGCCCGGATTCCAGCAGCTGCTGGCCAACCTGTAAACCGATACCGTAGCTTGCTTGTGCTTCTACACTGTCTAAAGAAGGGGTAGTCATGGATTTTCCTTTACTGGTAATAAAACTGAGGACGAAGCATAACAGCGCAGGCAACGGGGGTAAAACGTCATCTTCTTCAGGTGACATTTTCAGTGTAAAAGGAAACAATAACGCGGTTCGCTTCGGGCATAAAAGCCGCGCGGTGAGTGCGCTATCAGCTATATTTCAGTAGAGGTCAACATGGGCCATATTGCCCGCAGACGAAGGAAACGCCAGCCGGCTTTATTAAAGCGGTTTATTTTATTCGCGCGAGGACCGCGCAAGAAGGAGGAGGACGCCATGCCTGTCACCAAAGTGTCACCAGCATCGAAATGGTTTAACTGGCTCTGGCACCTGGCGGATTCTGCACGCTGGATGGATCCGCTGCCTTCTTTCCACCGTCGCGGCATCATCCTGGCCGGGGCGTTGGTGTTACTGGCTTTTTTGTGGCCTTCACCGCGACAGCCGGAACAGCCAGAGCGTGCCGTTAACGTTGAACGAACCACCACAGACGTGCCGCTGCAGGCGGAGCTTAGCGCGCCGAAAGCTGACGACCAGAAGCCTAAAGGCGATGCTCAGGGACAATGGATAAATTATCAGATTGCCAACGGGCAGACGCTGGCACAGCTGTTCCGCGACCATAATTTGCCGGTTAATGATGTATTCGCCATGGCCCGCGTAGAGGGAAATGACAAGCCGCTAAGTAATTTACAGGCCGGTCAGGCAGTCAGGATCCGCCAGAACTCCCACGGCGTAGTGACAGGCCTGGCCGTCACTACGGAGCAAGGCGAGATTTTATTTACCCGCCAACCGGATGGCTCGTTTCTCCAGGTCCATTAACCCTGAAAACACCGGTTCAGAGCCGGTGTCTTTCATCATGAATCCATCTGAAACCCGATTTCGGCAAACAAAAACGCCGGCACTGGGCCGGCGTTCTTAATCACACAGAAATGAGCATGCCAATCTTCGCAAAAACGCCGGCACTGGGCCGACGCTCTTAATCACGCAGGAATCGGCATACCCATCTTCGCAAAAACGCCGGTACTGGGCCGACGCTTTTAAATACGAAGAGGTTGGCGTACTGATTTTTGCAAACAAAAACGCCGGCACAGGGCCGGCGTTTTTTAGCGGTAGAGAAGCAATTACGCTTCAGTAACCACGTTTACAGTCAGTTTAGCGAAAACTTCGCTGTGAACCTGGAAGTCCACTTCGTGCTCGCCAGTGGTGCGCAGAACGCCGTTCGGCAGGCGAACTTCGCTTTTGGCCACTTCAACGCCAGCTGCAGTTACTGCATCAGCGATATCGCGAGTACCGATAGAACCGAACAGTTTACCTTCGTCGCCTGCTTTAGACGCGATGGTAACGGTGCCCAGTGCATTGATTTTCTCAGCGCGAGCGTTAGCAGCGGACAGAACGTCAGCCAGTTTGGCTTCCAGCTCTGCACGGCGTGCTTCAAAGAACTCAACGTTTTTCTTGGTAGCAGGAACAGCTTTGCCCTGTGGTACCAGGAAGTTACGAGCGTAGCCCGCTTTAACGTTTACCTGGTCGCCCAGGGTGCCCAGGTTTGCTACTTTATCAAGCAGAATAACTTGCATTACCTTATCCTCTTAAAGTCGTTAATTGACAACAGCCGTTACTGATGACGATCGGTATACGGCAGCAGAGACAGGTAACGCGCGCGCTTGATAGCACGAGCCAGCTGACGCTGGTATTTAGCGCGAGTACCAGTGATACGGCTTGGTACAATCTTACCGCTTTCAGTAATGTAGTTTTTCAGCGTTGCGATATCTTTATAATCGATCTCTTGAACGCCTTCCGCGGTGAAACGGCAGAACTTGCGACGACGGAAATAACGTGCCATTTGGCTAGTCTCCAGAATCTATCAATTCAATCTGCTCGGCATGCAGTACCGTCTTATTCAGCCCATTGCGCCCTTGATGGCTGCTAATGAAACCTGAAACGGTAACCGGCGTGCCGACCGTTATACTTTGAGTAATGGCCTGATGGGCTTTGCCGCTGATAATCACCGGCATCCGACACCAGGCTTGCCGGGTAAAACCGGCCTCCACCTGCATCGATCTGTGCTCAAGCACGAACTGGCAGTGTGGAATACCTGAGGGGCTGACTTTACGCATCGGCGTCTTGCACACGGTGCCAGACAGCGTCAGCCGATTAGCCTCCACGGTCAATTACTCTTCAGAATCCCCAGCATCTGCTTCATCAGAGGTTTCGTTAGCAAAATCTTCACGACGCTCACGGCGCTCGTCTTTCGCTTTAACCATCGGAGAAGCTTCAGTTACCGCGTGCTTAACGCGCATAACCATGCTGCGGATAACGGCGTCGTTGAAGCGGAAGTTAGTTTCCAGCTCATCGATCGCTTCCTGCGGCGCTTCAACGTTCAGCAGAACGTAGTGAGCTTTGTGCAGTTTGTTGATCGGGTAAGCCAGCTGACGGCGGCCCCAGTCTTCCAGGCGGTGGATCGTACCTTCTGCACCAGTGATGGTGGCAGAGTAACGCTCGATCATGCCAGGAACCTGTTCGCTTTGGTCAGGATGAACCATAAAAACGATTTCGTAATGACGCATCGAATTTGCTCCTTACGGATTATTCAGCCTCCTGTCAGGGTCAACCGCGGCCCATGGAAGCAAGGAACGTGTTTGTGTGCGGCTGAAAAATTGACGCGTAATCATACTGGCGACAGGGGGGAAACTCAAGGTAAAGTCGCGGCCCAATGTAAATTATTTATCAGGCTGCGACGCGAAGCGAAAAAACCCGGCAACTCAGCCTTTTTTAGCCCTGAAGCGCGACGGTAAAGAGCAAGAATTACTAATACACTTTATCCGCAACGGAGCTAAACTTAGAGGGTGAAGACAAGACCCTGACGCCCGGCGTCAGATTTGTTATCTGATTGTGGAGTTGCATCATGAAAACCATCGCAATCGTCACCTTACTCGGCCTCGCCTTTTCCATCCCCGCCCTTGCCAGTCAGTCTGGCTGTGAGCAGAGCGTAATCAGCGAAGCGGCGAACAGTTACGTCTATGTGAACCGTATCGATTCGCCAACGAGCCAGATGACGGATAAACCTATGGTGACGATCCCCGCTGCGCAACGGTTAGCGCAGCAGTTGTAGACCGCTATAAATACCGTTTAAAAAATGCTGTTGTGGCTTCCAGTGCCGGCGGCGTGATGCGATGCCCGATGCCCTGCTCCGTGATAAACGTCAGTCCGGCATCGAGCTTCGCTTCCCTTAACGCCCTTTCCAGCCTGACGCTCTCTGCTACAGGCACGACATCATCCGCTTCACCGTGCCAGACCAGCAGGGGCCGATCGGCTATTTTCTCCAGCCGCTGACCGATATCATAATCCGTCAGCGGTGCCATTTGCCTGGCGAAATCCTGCGCCTGTTCAGGCGTGTTCACCACCAGCGGGGGAAATAGCGTGCGGGCCAGCGACATATAATAGCCCGAGCCCATCAGGCAGGCGACGCTGGTAAGAGCGGGGTAACGCGCCATTGCGCCTAATGCGGTCATCCCGCCCATTGAAGCCCCTGCGGCAGCGAGGCGTGTGCCCTCAATCAGTCCCTGCTGTCGTAACGACGTAATCAGCTGCGGCACTTCATCAATATTATTTTTCAGGATCGTCCAGAAATGGGTCAGGCGACGTTCGCTGTTTCCGTCATAACGGGCGCCGTGCATATCTGCATCGGGCAGAATAACGCGAAAGCCCGCCATGGCCAGCGCGACGCCGAAATAGCTGTAAACCTCTTTCGATGAGGTGAAACCATGGAAGAAAAGAATAGTGGGCAGAGGCTGATGCCTTTTACCTGTCGGCGCAGCGTGCAGACACTCTGTCCCGGCAAAAATTTCCGTACTGACTTCAATCATGACTCCCCCTTAAGTCGTTGCACTACAGGTTACAAATACAAATAGCCAGCCGGATAGACTGTTATTTGAGTTTATTGCTTATTTAATTGATCTGAATACTGAGCGAGTCACTAAATGTTTTCTTAATACGGCCGTTAACCGTTATGACCCCCCTCTTTTAATACAGGCTTTTTTATGAAATTTCTCGCACCTGGGCGCTGGAGCCTCGGCGTTAAGCTGTCGGTAATCACCTCGCTAAGCGTAGCCACATTATTTCTGATCTTAACGCTGGCGCTAACGAATAACGCATCCAATCAAATGCAGGCCTTAACGCTGGAAAATATGGAAGATCAGGTCGCCGGCATTGGCGATATGGCGACCATGTTTAATAGCACGCTGAGTGAAGAAGTCACCAACTACACCGCGCTTTTTCAAAGCTTTTTACCAAAACAGTTCTCTCGCGATCCCGTTGAGCGCGTGACTGTTGGTACGGAACAGGCACCTGTGCTGCGTGCAGGACTCAAAACACTGAATCTGGACGAGAGTCTGGTCGATGATTTCCTGGCACGTACCGGCGCTATCTCTACCATTTTCGTCCGTACCGGCGACGACTTTCTGCGTGTTTCGACCTCACTGCGTAAAGAGAATGGCGATCGTGCTATCGGTACCCGACTGGATCGCACCAGCCCGGCCTGGCAGCGGGTTCAGCAGGGCCAAATCTTTCAGGGCGTCGCTATGCTGTTCGGCAAGCGCTATATCACGCAGTATCAGCCGGTAAAAGACGCCAGCGGACAGGTCATTGGTATTCTGTTTGTCGGCGTGGATATTACCAAACAGTACGCGCTGATTAGAGAAAAAGTCCTGACGAAGAAATTGGGCGAAAGCGGCCACTTCTCCGTGCTGAGCGACGCGCCTGGCAAAACCTATGGTCAGTATGTGTTCCATCCTGAGCACGAAGGCCAGCTGCCAGACTGGCCGGAAGCCACCCGCCAGCTCCTGCTGAGCCAGAACACCGGTAAAGTAGAGGTTAAAGACGCTAACGGTGAAGCACAGATCATGGCGTGGCATCATTTGCCAGAATGGCACTGGGTCATTTTGGGAGAGGTCAATAAAGCCAGCCTGCTGGCGCCGATCCAATACACCCGCAATCTGTTTCTGACGCTGGGTGCCGCGCTTGTTGCCCTGTTCGCGCTGGGCTTTATTACTGTCACGCACCGTTGGATAAGCAGGCCGCTACAGCAGGTTATTGAGCTGGCCGAACACTACTCTGCCGGTAATTTGCAGGCCACACTGTCTACTCAACGCCATGATGAGGTGGGGAAACTGATCGTCGCGATCAATGGTATTGGCGACGGACTGGATCGCATCGTTTCGCAGGTACGTGAAGCCGCACAGGAGATCAGCAGCGGAACGGACGCCATTGCCTCCAGCAGTGAAAACATCAGTGAACAGATCACGCGTCAGGCGGCCAGCGTTGAAGAAACCTCTGCCAGTATGGAGCAGCTGAGCGCCACCGTGGCACAAAATGCCGCTAACGTTTCTCAGGCGCTGACCCTGGTGGGTGAAGCCGCGACGGCAGTGGGTAAAGGTGGTGAAACGGTGACGCGTTCCGTGACGACCATGACCGATATTAAGAGCGCCTCGCAGAGTATTGCCGATATCACCCATGTGATTGAGTCAATCGCCTTCCAGACCAATATCCTGGCGCTTAACGCTGCGGTAGAAGCGGCACGCGCGGGCGAGCACGGTAAGGGTTTCGCGGTGGTTGCAGCGGAAGTCCGTGCGCTGGCACAACGCAGCGCCACGGCGGCCAAAGAGATTGATAGTCTGATTGAAAACTCGCTCAGCAAAGTCGTTCAGGGCCATAACCTTTCCGAGCAGACGCGCCAGTCAATGGAAGAGATCGTTGGCCGTATCGAGCAGGTAAAGGTATTGATGAGTGAAATTAACGTCGCGTCTAAAGAGCAGTCGGCGGGCATCGGCCAGGTCAATATTGCGATGAACCAGATTGGGCAGGCCACGCATGAAAGTACCGAGCTGGTCGCAACTTCCGAGTTGACCGCCCATGAACTGAGCCGCAAAGGTCATCATCTGACCGATCTGGTACAGGTTTTCCGCGTTAAGGCATAAAGCATCGGGATGGCTTACACTTCAGGCAGTCCATCAAGAGGCGTGCTTATGACAAAGTTATCCCTTTTTTTTGTGCTGTTGCTGGCGGGCTGTAGCCTGACTCAAACCACGCCGCAGCCACCGCCACCGCCGCAAGCGCAGGCACAGGAAATCACGCGTGCGCAGAGCCCGACGCTGACGCGGCTGGGCACCGTCAGCGTTTCGATGCGCGGCTCGCCTGACGATGCAGCACGGGCTATTGCCGCTAAAGCCAACGAGGCGGGTGCGAAGTATTACGTTATCCAGATGATCAGCGAAACGGTCATGCCGGGCCGCTGGTATTCGACGGCCGTGCTGTATGGCCCGTCAGCTCCCGCCGGTCGCACGCAGTAGCAGGCGCTGACAGACTTTTTCCGACAGCGTCGCAAATCCGCGCAGCTGTCGGCACCAGGCATCGGCAATGCAGGGCTCCAGCTGCGTCATTACCTGCACGCCACAGCACAGGTTGAACAGGCTTTCGCAAAGTGCGCGCGCCTGCGCCTCCTGCGGGTGGCGCAACAGCAGTTTTAGCTGGCGCCAGGCACTGTCGAAATAGCGGCTTTGCCCCCTGACCGCCTCAAACTCTTTCGTTAGCAAGTCTATGGCGGCTGGCTGTTTGCTCAGCACGCGTAATACATCCAGGCACATGACGTTACCTGCCCCTTCCCAGATACTGTTAACCGGCATCTCACGGTAAATTCTCGCCAGCTCGCTCTCTTCGCAGTAGCCGATGCCGCCCAGCATTTCCATCGATTCTGCGACAAAGCTAACGCCGCGCCTACACACAACGTATTTTGCTGCAGGCGTAAACAGCCGGCTAAAGAGTTTGCCCGCCTCACCGCTTTCCGCCGACCATGCGCCAGCCAGCCGCAGCAACATAGCCGTCTGTGCTTCCAGTAGCAGCGCCTGCGAGCAAAGTTGCTGACGCATCAACGGCTGATCCACCAAGCTTTTTCCCTGCACCTGACGCTGATGGCTATGATAAAGCGCCACGGAAAAGGCGCGGCGCATCATCGCATGGCTGGCCAGCGCGCAGTCAAACCGGGTATAGCCGCCCATTTTTAAAATCTGCCGGACGCCTTCGCCCTCTTCGCCAATCAGCCAGCCGCTGGCGGCAAAGAACTCGGCTTCGCTGCTGGCATTGGAGCGATTGCCCAATTTGTCCTTCAGCCGCTCCAGCCGCACGGCATTACGGCTGCCGTCCGGCAGCAGGCGCGGCAGGAAAAAACAGGAAAGCCCGCCTTTGGCCTGCGCCAGAATCAGATGCGCATCACTCTGCGGCACCGAAAAAAACCACTTATGGCCGGTGAGCCGGTATTCACCCTCGCCGGCCAGTTCAGCACGAGTGGTGTTGCTCAACACGTCCGTGCCGCCCTGTTTTTCGGTCATGCCCATACCGATAAGCAGCCCACGCTTCTGCTCGCCCGGCTGCAAATGCGGATCGTAACGGTCAGAAAGCAACGGCGACAGCCAGTCGTGAAAAAGCGCAGGCAGCCGGGCTTTCAGTAACGGAATGGCGCCGAAAGTCATGGTGATGGGGCAAAGCGTCCCCGCTTCCACCTGAGCATGCAGAATAAAACGGGCGGCGCGCGCGACAAAGGCTGCGGGCGGTGCATTCTCCTGCCACGGCAGATTGTGCACGCGATTGCTGCACAGTCCCTGCATCAACAGATGCCAGGCAGGATGAAAACGCAGGTCGTCCAGCCGTTCGCCCCGCGAGTCATAGCGCAACAGTTCCGGTGGACAGCTGTTAGCCAGCCGGCCTAACTCCAGCGACTCGGCGCTGCCCAGCTGCTGCCCGACGGAAGCCAGCAGATCGCAGTCCCAGCCAGCCCCTTCACGCAAAACGGCTTCACGCAGCGGCGTGTCGGAAAGAAAAAGATTACTGTTGGTTAGTGGACGAGGCTGATTGAAAACGTGGTGGGTAGTGTTCATCCTGACCTCCTTCTATAGGCACACATTCAGTATGCAAAAGAGAACGTCACAGGCGAGCAGCAGCAGAAGATTTCGGGGCGCGGATCACGCCCCGGAGAGATTATTTTGCGCGCTGGCGCACAGCCTCAAACAGGCAGATGCCGGTTGCAACCGATACATTGAGTGAGGAAACGCTCCCCGCCATAGGGATGCTAATCAGCTCGTCGCAGTGCTCACGTGTCAGGCGACGCATTCCTTCGCCCTCGGCACCCATAACCAGCGCCATCGGGCCGGTCATTTTGCTTTGATACAGCGTGTGGTCGGCTTCACCTGCCGTGCCCACGAGCCAGACGTTGGCTTCCTGTAGCATACGCATGGTGCGCGCCAGGTTGGTCACCCGGATCAGCGGCACGTTTTCCGCCGCGCCGGAGGCGACCTTTTTCGCCGTCGCATTTAGCTGAGCAGAGCGATCTTTTGGCACGATCACCGCATGCACGCCAGCCGCGTCGGCGCTACGTAGGCAGGCGCCCAGGTTATGCGGATCGGTTACGCCGTCCAGGATCAGCAGAAAAGGCTTCTCCAGCTTTTCCAGCAGATCCGGC
>DOOK01000284.1:10312-10661 GCA_003512805.1 Erwinia sp.
AGCTTTTCCAGCAGATCCGGCAGGTCGTTTTCCTGGTATTGTCGGCCAGCCTTAACGCGAGCCACAATCCCCTGGTGCACGCCGCCCTCGACCTGACTGTCCAGCCACTGACGGCTGGCCACCTGGATCACGATGCCCTGCGCTTCCAGCGCCTTCACTACCGGCTGCAGACGGCGATCGTCGCGGCCTTTAAGGATAAAAACCTCCTGAAAGCGCTGCGGATCGCTGTCAAGCAGCGCCTGTACGGCATGGAGTCCAAAAACTATTTCACTCATTCACTGTTACTCAACTGGTCGTTTAGATCGGAAGAGCGTCGTGTAGGGAAAGAGTGTAGTCGTGGTGTAGATCT
>DOOK01000285.1 GCA_003512805.1 Erwinia sp.
CCTGACCCTGGCTATCGCGCAGAGAGGTGCGGGTTTCGGCGTTAATGGCAGAAGCCGAAACGGGTGCTTTGCCTTCCGGCTGCAGGCTGCTGTGGGAAATACGTCCGGTATGCCACAGCTGCACTGAGCTGTGGCCGCCTTCCTGATGGATGCCGTCATTGATCGCTTTCCACGCGGCCATCTGTTCAGCGGTGTGCAGGCCCGGAGCGCCCGCGTAGCCTTTGGCCTGGAAAGAGATCTGCGTGGCTTCGGTAATGACCAGTCCGGCGCTGGCGCGCTGGCGATAATATTCGCCCATCAGCGGCGTGGGAACATCCCCTGGTTCAATGCTGCGCAGGCGCGTCAGCGGTGCCATAAAAATACGGTTAGGCACGACAATCGCGCCCAGTTTTAAAGGGGTAAAAAGTTTTTTTAGCTGCATTTATCGCTCCTGGTACACCGGCTGCCAACCGCCGATGAGACGGCGGTGGCGAAGCCAAAATTTTTAGTGACTGTTGAGCGTAGTAGAGAAATGCCCGTTACCTGCAACGGCACGGCACGATCGGATCATATCCAGGGCGGGCTGGTATTCTTTGGTTTCAATATTCATCATCCCCAGCAGGGTATGGAAAACATTGTCCTGAGAAACAGCCTCAGTAGAGGCCTGCCGCAGGCAGGTGCTGTCGATACCGAAGGCGCTGGCGTAGCCCTCTGAAAGCCACAGCAGGAAGGGAATGTGCGTTTGCTGCGTGGGGGCGAGCAGGTAAGGCGCGCCGTGCAGATACATCCCGTGTTCACCCAGCGATTCACCGTGATCGGAAAGATAGATCATCGCGACGTTGTAGCGGCTACTGTAAGTCTTCAGCAGGCCTATCGTGTCATCCAGCATCGAGTCGGTATAGACAAGCGTATTGTCATAAGTATTAATTAACGACTGGCTGTCACAATCCTGAATCTGGTTGCTGTCGCAGGTGGGAGTAAACGGACGCTTATCGGCCGGATAACGCCGATAATAAGCCGGGCCGTGGCTGCCCATCTGATGCAGGACAACCACCGTATCGTTTTTCATGCTGTCCAGATAGCGATCGAGCCGCCACAGCAACACCTTGTCAAAGCAGTAATCGTCCTGGCAAAGATTATTCAGCTGCCAACGCGTCATGTCGGTATGCGGCACGCGGTCGCAGGCACCTTTACAGCCGCCGTCATTTTCCCGCCACAACACGCTGACGCCCGCATGAGCCATCACGTCCAGTAATCCTTCCTGATGGTGCGCCAGACTGGCATCGTAGTGCTCGCGCGGCATATTGGAAAACAGGCAGGGTACAGAAATGGCGGTTTCGGTTCCGCAGGAGGTGGCGTTGGGATAATAAATCACGTTATCTTTTGCCAGTTTTGGATTGGTCTCACGCGCGTAACCGCCTAGCGAAAAATTCTCCGCCCTGGCCGTTTCACCCAGCACAAACACCACCAGCGTTTTTTTCTTTTGCGCTAAAATTTGCGGGCCTTTGTGGGCATCCTGGCCGATTTTCACCAGGGTGAGATCGCCGACAAACCAGCGATTATCAATATAGTGACCGATACCGCTGACGACATTGGCTGGCGTAATCATTTTTACCAACCCTTTATTATTACGGATAAGCGAAGCGTAATCTTTATAGAACAGCGCGGCGATGAGCAGTATCCCCAGCAGCGCCGCCAGAGCTGTACCGGTGCGAAAAGCACAGTTCATCCACCAGGGGCGATGGGTCACAATCCTGACCCGCCAGATAAGCAATGCAGGTATAAGCCCCAATATTATCAGCCAGGCAACATAGCGAAAGCTAAGCAGGGCAGTGGCCTCCTGCCTGTCCGTCTCGAATACGTTCTGGATCATATTGGTGTCGATAATGGTGCCAAAACTGTACATAAAATAGGTTGCTGCCGCGCTGACCAGCACCAGAAAAATTAACAGCGGCTTTCTTATCCACGGCAGGGCGGTAACGCTAAAAAGAAATAAAAACCCGCAGAACAGCACCAGCGGCATCGTGGCGGCAAAAAGGTAATCTTTTACTTCGTCATAAGGAATACGTTCCCAGGCGTGCAGGAAGAAAAGCGCATTCGGGACAAGGGTAAAAAATAAGGCAGCATAAAAGTTAAAACTGATTTCGTTGCAGCGTAAGGCGGTCAGCTTCATATAAATTCGTCAACATTAAAACGGGAAAAGAGCATAACGTTATTAGCAAAATTAAACATTAACTGATACTAAACAATCTTAAAAGGCTAACATTAGTATTACATTTCATTTTCCCTGTATCAGGAGCGACGTTGGCCGAACAACTGGAGTTTTTCCCCGTTCCCAGCCCGTGCCGGGGGATCTGTCAGAGCGACGATCGCGGCTACTGCCGCGGCTGCCTGCGCAGCCGCGAGGAACGCTTTAACTGGATGAAGTTCAGTGATGCACAAAAACGCGAAGTGCTGCGGCTTTGTCATCTCCGCTGGCAGCGAGCGCAGCGTATCGCTAAGCCTGCGGCGCCAGACGAGCCGGAACAGCCTTCTCTGTTTTAATTTTCAGGCAGTTCTCTGAATAACGACCAGGCTTATAGCTTCCGTTGCAAAATGTGAGGAAGTGTAATGAGACGTATGAATTTGCTGATGATATCGCTGGCCTTCTGCGGTCTGGCCCACGCTGCCAGTGAAAAAGTGAATATCAAATTCGCCACCCCGGAGGGCTCGGGAGAAAGTATCGGCCAGGTTACTATAGAAGAAACGGCCTATGGCCTGACCTTTACGCCGCAGTTAAAAGACCTGCCACCGGGCATTCACGGTTTCCACGTGCACGCTAACGGCAGCTGCGATCCAAAAATTACCGCAGGGAAAGTCGTGGCGGCAGGCGCGGCAGGCGGGCATCTCGATCCGCAAAAAACCGGCAAGCATTCAGGTCCCTGGCAGGAGGGACACCTGGGCGATTTACCCGCTCTCGTGGTGACGGCTGACGGTCTGGCAACCTATCCGGTGCTGGCGCCGCGTATTAAAAAGCTGTCGGAAATTAAAGGTAAGGCCCTGATGGTGCATGCAGGCGGCGATAACCATGCCGATCATCCTGCTCCGCTGGGGGGCGGGGGCGAACGTTTCGCCTGTGGCATAATCTGACCATGACGCCGCCGTCGGTGACGGCGGCAGGCTTATTGCCTGGCCCGCAATGCGAATATGGCCGACTTCGATCAATCTGCCCTGATTTTTATCTGCTTTGCCTGTTACCCATCCGGTTTTGCCCGTCGCTACGTGGTTATTCCTCGACTCTCATCAACATGGATTCGGCTCTCACCGGCGCGCGCCTGTCACGATCTGTTAACGTTAAAAGAGCGGGCTCTGAATAATAAGGTAAGCCGGGAAGAGCAGGCATTTAACCATTATTTAGCACGAGAGCGGGCATTTAAAGGAAAGCCGGCCGATAAAACGTAGACATGTCTGAGTATATGACCTGGCTGAATGGCGGTTCC
>DOOK01000420.1 GCA_003512805.1 Erwinia sp.
GCTCCGGCAGCGCGCCACAGTTAATAGCGATAAAGGCCTTGCCAGCGCGTGGACTGGCGGCGTGGATAGCCTGCGCCAGAATCTCTTTGCCGGTCCCGCTCTGGCCGTTGATCAGCACGCTAACGTCAGACTGCGCCACCATCCTGGCCTGATCCAGCAGCCGCAGCATGACCGGGCTGCGGGTCACAATGCTTTCCCGCCAGGCATCGTCACTGGCCGGGGCACGATGAGCCAGCGCCTGATCGATAGCGCTATAGAGCGCGTCCCGATCCACCGGTTTGGTCAAAAAACTAAATACGCCCTGCTGCGTGGCGGAAACCGCCTCCGGGATCGAGCCGTGAGCGGTAAGAATAATGACCGGCATGCCCGGATGGCTCTTCTGCACCTCGGCAAACAGCGCCAGGCCGTTCATTTCATCCATGCGCAGGTCGCTTATCACTAAATCGATGCGTTCGTTTTGCAGCGTACGCAGGGCTTCCGGCCCGCTTTCGGCGGTGGATACGCTAAATCCTTCGCTGCCCAGACGCATTCCCAGCAGCTTTAACAGGCCGGGATCGTCATCCACCAACAGCAGGTTTGCCGATTTTTTTATCATCGCTGCGCTCCTTTTTCCGCATCGTTTTTCTCGCTGTGACCGTCGCTGCCGTCAGGCGAACGGCGCGTGGAGAGCTGGCGTTCAATGTCCGTCAGCGTATCCAGCTTGCGGCGGGTCACTTTCAGCTCGCTATTAAGCGTGGCCTGCTGCTGTCGCAGCGCGTCCAGCTGGGCATCGCTGGTCTGCTGCAAATGATGATAGCGAGTACGCTCTTCCGAGAGCTGAAGCTGCGCCATTTGGTTATCACGCCAGAGCTGAAGCAGCGGGCGTACCGCAGCGGGATAGTCGCGGCTGAAGGCATCCAGCTGAAGCATATACTGACGCCGTTCGACGGGCGTGACGTTGCCGTTCGCCATCAGCACACCTGCTTTGAAAGCCCCTTGCCAGCTATCGCTGCTCTGCTGGCGTGCCTGAGCGCGCGCCTCAACGGCAGAAAGCCGCGCCGCGCAGTCTGTGGCCCGTAGCCAGTAGAGCGGATTGCTGGTTTTGCTCTCTTCCACATCCCAGATCCTGCCGCAGTCCACCAGCTGGTAGTCCACTATCTTCGCTTGCGGCTCTATAGGCGCGCTGTGCCCCACGATTTCAGTTCCGGGGGGATGGCTCGCGCAGGCGGCCAGCAGGCCAGCCAGCAGCGCGGCTGCTGTGTATTTGCCCAGCGGCTTAAACGATCCCGCAGCCGGAAAACAGAAAGGTAATCGCATTATTTGTTCTCGCCAATGGAGTTAAGTTCGATGCGAAAGCAGACGTCGGCCTCCTGGCTGGCAGTCAGCTGTAGATCGCCCAACAGGCGATGTACGCAGTCCTTGGCGATGCTCAGCCCCAACCCGCTGCCTTTTACCGCGCCCTTGCGCTGCTGGCTTCCCTGAAAGAAAGGCTCGAAGATCATTGCCCGCTCCGCCTCCGGTATCGGCGTGCCGCTGTTGGCGACCTCAATGATGACCTTGCGGCCCTGTGGCCAGCTGCGGATCCAGATGGTACCGGATTCATCGCCGTAGTGTATCGCATTCGAATAGAGATTATCGATCGCCCTGGTTAGCAGAGCTTCATCCGCCCGGCAGGCGGTCGCTTTCAAGGCAATGTCGGTCTGGATAAGACGCTTGCGGGCGGTAAGGTTATGGCTGCTGACAATGCGCTCAATCAGCGGTGCCAGCGCCACCGGCTTCAGCACCACCTGCGCTTCGGAAAGCTTGCGATTATAGTCCAGCAGCTGTTCGATGAGCCTTTGCAGATGGCGGCTGCTCTCATCGAGGATGGCCACTACTTCGCGCTGATCGGGCGTCAGCGGACCGGCCACTTCGTCTGCCAGTAAAGCCGTTCCTTCACGCATACTGGCTAACGGCGTTTTCAGTTCGTGAGAGATATGGCGCAAAAATTCATGTCGCTGCGATTCGAGCCAGGCCAGGCGTTCGCTGAGCCATAAAATACGCTGCCCCAGAGAGCGCAGCTCGCGCGGCCCCTTCAGCGCCAGATTGTGGCCCGCCGAGCGGCCTTCCCCAAGCCGGTTGATCATGCGTTCGACCGCTTTAACCGGCCCGATAATCATGCGCGTGAACAGCATCACCAGGCCCAGACTGAGCAGAAACAGGATCAGCGCCTGCCAGCCAAAATACTGGCCGCGTTCAGCAATTTCACGCTGAAGCTGTAGCCCCCGTGAAAAAACCGCCTCGCGCGTGGATTGCACCAGCTGACCGTTGACGGCGGAAAAACGTTCCAGATTATCGGAAGCCGTTTTAACGGGGTTGCTGTTATCACAGTCAATTTTTGCCAACCCGGCTAACAGCTGCTGCAACGACTGCGTCAGCCGATCATCGGGCACGGCGGCCGCCTGCTCTTCCAGCATTCGGGCATATTTAGTGCGTTGGGTTTGATAAAGGTTGGCCAGCATGGGATCGTCCAGCACGCAGTACTGGCGGTAGCTTCGTTCCAGTTCAAGCGCGGTGCGCGCCATCGCTTCGCTACGGCGTACGTCGGTAAGCGTATTGCGATTGATGTCCGCTGCCTGATTGCTCAGCGCAGAGAGGCTTTCCCACGCCTGCCAGGCCAGCACCAGCAGCGGCAGCAGGACCAGCAGAAAAGCCATCAGCACCAGCTGACGCAGCGAACGAGGGAACAGACGCCATTTTTTCACGGGAAGCTCTCCTGGTTTTAGTCAGCCCGATGCTAACGGACTGTACTGCAGGAGGAAAGCCTTAACGTAAAAACGGCAGGCTCACAGAGCCTGCCGTTTTTGGGATGCGCTGCCGGGGAGCCGACAGGGCGGAATAGGTGGTGCCTAACTCAACGTTGCGTCCTGAGTGTGATAGCGCTGAAGCGGTATCGGTCTCGCTGGACGGCAGGCACCGTATTGTGCGTCATTCGGAATGTTATGAAGCGCTTGACCGCTTGCGCAGGGCTGTTATAACCAGGTGAATGAGCCACTTCGCTTAATATAGCAAAATCCATGCCATATTTGAAATTAATTTTTAACCTACTATTTTACAAGGCTTTTTAAAAAGAGATCCGCAAGACGACGACCAAATGCTGCGCCTCCCCCCTGAAAACTGTCGCCTTTCAGGAACAGAGTCAGGGTAAACCCAATAATTACTTTATTATCAACAAATTAAATGTCGCCATTCAGAGACAGGTCATTTCACGACTGTCGCTGTTTTGCAACAGCGGCTAAATAAACAGATGAAAAAGGCAGCCGAAGCTGCCTTATAGATGGAAGCAACATTTAACCAAGCTGTTTGCGCGCGTTACGGAACATGCGCATCCACGGGCTGTCTTCGCCCCACTCCGCCGGATGCCAGGAGTTACTGACGGTACGGAAGACGCGTTCCGGATGCGGCATCATAATGGTGACGCGTCCGCTTTCATTGGTCACGGCCGTGATGCCGTTTGGCGAGCCGTTCGGGTTAGCCGGATAGTGTTCGGTCACCTTGCCGAAGTTGTCCACAAAACGCAGTGCCACCAGGCCTTTATGCTCCAGCGTGGCCAGATGGGCCTCGTCGCGCACTTCCACAAACCCTTCGCCATGCGAAACCGCAATCGGCATCTGCGACCCTGCCATACCGGCCAGCAGCAGCGACGGGCTGGCCGCCACTTCCACCAGGCTGAAACGGGCTTCAAAACGCTCTGACTGGTTACGCACAAAGCGCGGCCAGGCCTCGCTTCCGGGGATCAGTTCACGCAGGTTGGACATCATCTGGCAGCCGTTGCAGACGCCCAACGCCAGCGTTTGCGGACGGTGGAAAAAGGTTTCAAACTCGTCGCGCACGCGGTTGTTGAAAAGAATCGACTTGGCCCAGCCCTCGCCAGCGCCCAGTACGTCGCCATAGGAGAAGCCGCCACAGGCCACCAGCGTCTGGAAATCTGCCAGTCCGCGACGCCCCGCCAGCAGATCGCTCATATGCACATCGACCGCATCAAACCCGGCGCGATGGAAAGCTGCCGCCATCTCCACGTGCGAATTGACGCCCTGCTCACGCAATACAGCCAATTTCGGCCGCGCGCCCGTAACAATATAAGGCGCAGCGATATCTTCTTCCGGACGGAAGGTTAGCTTCACGTTCAGACCCGGATCGAGATCGTTTTTCTTCGCTTCATGCTCCTGATCGGCACACGCCGGATTGTCGCGCAGGCGCTGCATCTGCCAGGTGGTTTCCGCCCACCAGGTACGCAAGGTGGTACGGCTTTCGCTATAGATTGCCGACTCGCCGGAGGTAATAACAAAACGATCGCCAGACAGTGCACGTCCCAAACCGTGCACGCAATCTGCCAGCCCGTGAGCCGCAAAAACCTGCTCTACGTATTCGCGATCGGCTGCCGCGATTTGAATAACGGCGCCCAACTCTTCATTAAACAATGCGGCCAGCGCATCGCTCCCCAGCGCGGCGATATCCGCTTCAACGCCACAGTGACCGGCAAAAGCCATCTCAGCCAGCGTGACCAGCAGGCCGCCGTCGGAGCGGTCGTGATAGGCCAGCAGCTTCTCTTCAGCCACCAGCGTCTGCAGCGCATTGAAGAAGCCCGCCAGCTGCTGCGCGTCGCGCACATCGGCAGGCTTGTCGCCCAACTGACGATAAACCTGCGACAACGCCGTTGCGCCCAGGGCGTTAACACCCTGCCCCAGATCGATCAGCAGTAATGCATTATCGGGGTTAGCGGTTTGCAGCTGTGGCGTCACGGTGCGGCGGACATCCTCCACGCGGGCGAAGGCCGTAATTACCAGAGAAAGCGGCGACGTCATTTCACGCTGTTCGGCTCCCTGCTGCCAGCGGGTTTTCATCGACATAGAGTCTTTGCCAACCGGGATGGTGATGCCCAACGCCGGACAAAGCTCTTCTCCTACCGCTTTGACCGCCTCATAAAGCCCCGCGTCTTCGCCCGGATGGCCTGCCGCCGCCATCCAGTTAGCGGAAAGCTTGATGCGTTTTAATGAGCCAATCTGCGTGGCGGCAATATTGGTGATCGCCTCGCCTACCGCCAGGCGGCCGGAAGCAGCAAAATCCAACAGGGCTACCGGCGCGCGTTCGCCCAGCGCCATCGCTTCGCCGTAATAGCTGTCAAGGCTGGCGGTGGTTACGGCGCAGTCAGCCACCGGGATCTGCCACGGCCCCACCATCTGATCGCGCGCAACCATGCCGGTCACGGAGCGATCGCCGATGGTGATCAGAAACGTTTTTTCCGCGACGGCCGGTAAATGCAACACGCGATTGACGGCATCGGCAACGGTAATCGCCTCACGCGCCAGCGGCTCGCCTTTCGCTTTCAGCGTGACGGCTTCACGGGTCATTTTCGGCGTTTTGCCCAGCAGCACGTCCAGCGGCATATCGATCGGCTTGTTGTCGAAGTGGCTATCGCTCAGCGACAGATGCAGCTCTTCCGTAGCTTCGCCGATAACGGCATAAGGCGCGCGTTCACGCCGGCAGAGCGCATCGAACTGCGCCAGTTTTTCCGGCGAAACGGCCAGCACGTAACGCTCCTGAGACTCGTTACACCAGACTTCCAGCGGGCTCATGCCAGGCTCATCGCTGAGAATATCGCGCAGAGTAAACCGGCCTCCGCGGTTACCGTCGCTGACCAGCTCCGGCATGGCGTTAGAAAGGCCACCCGCGCCCACGTCGTGAATAAACAGGATCGGGTTTTCTGCACCCAGCTGCCAACAGCGGTCGATAACTTCCTGACAGCGACGCTCCATCTCCGGGTTATCACGCTGGACCGAGGCAAAGTCGAGATCCGCATCGGACTGGCCGGAAGCCATAGAGGATGCCGCGCCGCCGCCCAGGCCGATATTCATCGACGGGCCGCCCAGGACGATCAGCTTTGCGCCCACCGTAATATCGCCTTTCTGTACGTGATCGGCGCGAATGTTGCCGATACCACCCGCCAGCATAATCGGCTTATGGTAGCCGCGCAGCTCGACGCCATTGTGGCTGTTCACTTCTTCCTCATACGTTCGGAAGTAGCCGGTCAGTGCCGGACGTCCGAACTCATTATTAAATGCGGCGCCACCCAGCGGGCCGTCCGTCATGATATCCAGCGCGGTCACGATGCGATCGGGCTTGCCGAAGTCTTCTTCCCAGGGCTGTTCAAAACCGGGAATACGCAGGTTAGAAACCGAGAACCCCACCAGGCCCGCCTTTGGCTTCGCGCCGCGTCCGGTCGCGCCCTCATCGCGGATTTCGCCGCCGGAACCGGTGGCCGCACCGGGCCAGGGCGAAATCGCCGTTGGATGGTTATGGGTTTCCACCTTCATCAGGATGTGCGCGTCTTCCTGATGAAAATCGTACTGGCTTTCCGCGTCGGCATAGAAGCGGCCAACCTGCGAGCCTTCCATCACCGCCGCGTTATCTTTATAAGCGGACAGCACGTAATCCGGCGTTTTTTCAAAGGTATTTTTGATCATTTTGAACAGCGACTTTGGCTGCTGTTCGCCGTCAATGATCCAGTCGGCGTTAAAGATTTTATGACGACAGTGCTCTGAGTTCGCCTGAGCGAACATATATAACTCGATGTCGTTTGGGTTGCGCCCGAGCTTTTCAAAAGCCTGCTGCAGATAGTCGATTTCATCTTCTGCCAGCGCCAGGCCCAGCTTACGGTTAGCCTGCTCCAGCGCCACACGGCCTTCGCCCAATACATCCACGCTGGCCAGCGGTGCCGGTTCATGCTGAGCGAACAGCTGCTCTGCCTGTGACAAATCGCTGAGTACCACTTCCATCATGCGATCGTGTAGCAACGCGCCCAGTTGCGACCACTGCGCTTCGGTCAGCTGCGGCGCTTTAATATAAAACGCCAGCCCGCGCTCCAGCCGCGTGACCTGCGGCAGATCGCAGTTGTGGGCAATATCAGTGGCCTTAGAAGACCAGGGAGAAATCGTACCCGGACGAGGCGTGACCAGCAGCAGACGCCCTTCAGGCGTATGTTCGGCGAGCGAGGGACCATATTTCAGCAGGCGTTGTAAACGGGCTTTCTCCGCCTCGTCCAGCGGCGCGTTGACCTCGGCGAAATGGACGTACTCAGCGTAAATGTCACTCACCGGCAGGTGAGCGTCCTGAAAGCGGGCCAGCAGTTTGGTAATACGAAATGCCGACAGAGCGGGTGAACCACGCAGAATTTCCATCATTAAAGATCTCTCGTCAGAGCGCCAGGCGACGCTTCTTGGGGCGCAACAGGGGAAAACGGGCGCCATTATAAAGAATCCCCTGCTGTTACGAAACCGTTTGCGCAGAATTAATCGGACAGGGAATTGGCTGAAAAGCGCACAATTCCGCACAAATCTGGTTGCGCCGCTGCAGGGAGTTGCGCAAAATGCCCCACGCTCAGGGACCATTAAAGACCACAAATACTGCCGTTACAGACAGAATCCTGAGAGAAATCGAGAGATAACCATTTGAAACGCCTGAAAATTAATTATCTGTTCATCGGGCTGGTGACGGTACTGCTCGCGCTTGCGCTGTGGCCGTCGATCCCGTGGCACAGCAGCGGGCTGGACCGGACAGAACAGATAAAAGCACGGGGAGTGTTGCGCGTCAGCACGCTCAATTCGCCCCTGACTTATTACACAGTCAATAAAGCGCCGGCCGGTATGGATTACGAGCTGGCGAAACGCTTTGCCGATTATCTGGGCGTCAGGCTGCAGGTTACGGTACGTCAGAACCTTAGCGAACTGTTTGACGACCTGGAAGAGGATAAAGCGGACGTGCTGGCAGCGGGCCTGATCTATAACAGCGATCGCCTGTCACGCTTTCGCACCGGCCCGACCTATTATTCCGTTTCCCAGCAGCTGGTGTATCGGATGGGCAAGCCGCGTCCACCGAATCTGGGCGCGCTGAAGGGCCGACTGACCGTCGCATCTGATTCCGCTTTTGCTTCGACGCTGCGCGATATCCGGCAGAATCAGTATCCCGATATGGATTGGGCGATCTCTACCGATCAAAGCCCGAATGCCCTGCTGGAAGCGGTAGCGGACGGCAAGCTGGATTATACGGTGGGTGATTCGGTATCGATCGCGCTGCTGCAGCGGATCCATCCGCAGCTGGCGGTCGCTTTCGACATCACGGATGAAGAACCGGTGACCTGGTACATGCCGCGCGATAACGACGACAGCCTGTATGCGGCGATGCTGGACTACTTTAACCAGATGGCGGAAGAAGGCGCGTTGGCAAGGCTGGATGAGAAATATCTGGGCCACGTCGGCACCTTCGATTATGTCGACACCCGCACTTTTCTGCGGGCCATCGACAGTATGCTGCCCGGCATCCGTCCGCTGTTTGAAAAATATGCCAGCGAGATTGACTGGCGGCTGCTGGCCGCTATTTCCTGGCAGGAGTCTCACTGGAACCCACAGGCCACCTCGCCTACCGGCGTACGCGGCATGATGATGCTGACCCGCAATACGGCGGACAGCGTTAACGTCAGCCACAGAACCGATCCGGAACAGAGTATTCGCGGCGGCAGCGAGTATCTGGTGAAAATGATGGAGAAGGTGCCGCAAACCATTCCGGAAGATGAACGCATCTGGTTTGCGCTGGCGGCTTATAATATGGGCTACGCGCATATGCTGGACGCACGCAGGCTGACGGAAAAGCAAAAGGGCAATCCGGACAGCTGGGCCGACGTTAAGCAGCGCCTGCCGATGCTGAGCCAGAAACGCTATTACAGCCAGACCACTTACGGTTACGCGCGCGGGCAGGAAGCCTACAACTATGTGGAGAACATCCGCATTTACCAGCTGAGCCTGGTAGGCTATTTACAGGATCAGGAAAGAAAGCTGGCGCAGCAGGCGGTGACAGAAGCGCAGCTGGGCAAAGGTTATCCGGCCGTAGAGCCGCTGGTGGCGCTGAACTGATTAAGAGCGCGGCGAGTCAGGGTAAATCAGAGTCGGATGTACCCCCCGTAAAACGGCTGCGCACTCGGTAAACGGCAAGCCAAAGACGGATACGGCAACGTTAAACCCGATGCGCGGCGAACCGAAAATGGAGTTACCACGGTATAACGGCTACGTGCGTGATACACAGCGAGCCGGAGAGGAAGACGGCAAACCACCGGAAAGTTGAAGCACCCGTAACGTTTATAGGTCTTTAAGCCATGCCCTTTTCTACAGGCAGAGTCTTTTCTGCAAAAGGGCGCTGTTATCCAGCGCCCTTTTTTATTCCCCTTTCAGCCGCTCCGCGCGTAGCCTGTCACGCAGTGCTTTTTTCTCCGCCCGGCGATGACGGAAGAAATCGCTCAGCATGGCCGCGCATTCTGCTGCCAGTACGCCCTGATCCACCCTGACCTGATGATTCATGCCCGCATGGCCTAAAATATCCAGCAACGATCCCGCCGCGCCGGTTTTCTCATCGCGCGCGCCGAACACCAGCCGCCCTACTCTGCCGTGCACCATCGCGCCCGCACACATCACGCAAGGCTCCAGCGTCACGTACAGCGTGGTATCCAGTAACCGATAGTTCTCCAGCACCTTGCCGCCCTGCCGCAAAGCCATAATCTCGGCGTGCGCGGTGGGATCGTGATGACCGATAGGCCGGTTCCAGCCTTCACCGATAACGGTATCGCCCTGCACCAGCACGGCACCGACGGGCACCTCGCCTTCTTCCCAGGCCCGGCGCGCCAGCGTTAAAGCATGGCGCATCCATTTTTCATCAATAAGGGTATCGCTCACCTGAGCCTCCAGCAAAAAATCGCGGGGCAGTATACCTGTTTACTCCAGCTGTTGCAGTTCGCCCTGCGGCGTCACCCGCCAGCGATGCTGACAGAAGAAAAGCAGCGGATTATCCTGTTTGCTGTCGCTGTAGCCGCTGTAAAGTTGTAAAGGTGTACCGATGCGTTCTTCCAGCCGCGCGACCTTTTCATGCCCCAGACAGCGCATCGTCAATACCCGCCCACCGTAGCCGCGCGCCATCTGGCTGGCGATCAGTTTTACCTTGGGCAGAAAAGCGGAGTCGAAGTAGACCAGCTCCACCAGCGGCTGTGGTGAACCGGTGATCAGCCAGACGTCAGCGTCATCGCTGTTCAGGTAGTCGGTAAGCCGTTGTTGCACCACCGGAAAAGCCGTGACGCGTTGACGAAACCACTGGGCAAAGGCTTTTTCGCGTATGTGCAGTTTCGCTTCGCTGTGGCCGAAGGTGATCGCCCACAACAGCAGGCTCATCGGCCAACGCGCCGCACGTCCCTTGAAAAGCAGGCCAGCGCCGACCACGGGCAGCAACGGCACTACCAGCAGCAGGTTGAGCGGCTGACGCCATAACAAATAGCGCATAAACGTGCCGAACATATCCTGCTGATGTAGCGTGCCGTCGAGATCGAAAAACACCACACGTCGTTCCTGACCAGTTATCAAACCTCTCTCCTCGGGGTAGCCCCCACAAACCAAACGCGTTTTGCGCCTTTATGACGCTGCTAATAATAGTGGACGCTGAGACAGTGATGTCAAAACTGCGTGGTGCGCATAAGCCAGCTTCAGCGCGTAGTGGCCTGAAGCGCCGCACGCAGAAAGCCGCCGTGTTGGGCAAGCAGCGAATTGGCTTCTGCCGCCTCAACGCCACTCAACACCATCAGGATAGCGGTTTTTACTTCATATGCCGCGTGCCGGAGTGCCTGTTCCGCTTCTGTTGGCCCGCAGCCCGTCGCCTGACAGACCATTCGGCAAGCGCGATCGGCCAGCTTAACGTTGGTCGCCTGCATATCCACCATCAGGTTTTGATAGACCTTGCCAATTTTCACCATGGCGCCGGTTGAGATCATATTCAGTACCAGCTTCTGCGCCGTTCCCGATTTCAGTCTTGTCGATCCGGTGAGGGCCTCTGGCCCGACAACCGGTGAAATAGCAATGGCCGCTTCCTGCGCAATCGGAGAATCCGGATTACAGGAAATCGCGGCCGTGCGGCAGCCAGACTGCCGGGCAAAACGTAATGCGCCAACCACATAAGGCGTGCGTCCGGAAGCGGCCAGGCCGACCACCATATCCTGCGGCTTTAGCGCCAGCGCCTGTAAATCGCTCACGCCCAGCTGGTCGTTATCTAGATCGGAAGAGCGTCGTGTAG
>DOOK01000423.1 GCA_003512805.1 Erwinia sp.
CAGCCGCTATGGCGGTATCGGGCTGGGGCTGAGTATCGTCAGCCGTATTGCTCAGCTGCATAAGGCGCAGTTTTTTCTCGAAAACCGGCGGCAGGCTTCAGGCTGCCGGGCTTCGGTAAAATTTACCTGACCACGGCTCAGGCGGAGAACCAAATCCGCAGAAAAGCTAAAACGACAAGGCCGCTGAAAATCACGGCGGTATATTCACTTATCGGGCGGACGCGTGGCTGTTTCATGGTGCTCTCCTCTGGATGGTAAGAGGAGTTTCCTGTAAGAATATTAAGGCAACATTAAGGCCACGCTGAACCGCTCGTCCTTTTCGGTTTCTTGCTGACGGTACCTCACTGCCGCACGGAAAATGCCGCTTATAAAGCCCTCCTGTCGCGTTTATTTCTTGTCCTGTTTCTTATGCTCTGAAGCCAGTACGACATAAAGTGACGTCGGCACCAGGCTGCCGCTGCGCCAGTTCAGCTTCAATATGCGCTCAATAAGAATGCAACTTAAGCCTCATCACAAGGTTAATAAACACACAAAAAGTTACTTTTTGTATAAGCTTTTCTTATGCCTCAGATGAAAATGCAGAGAGCCGCACAACGCCTCCGCCACACTATTTACCGCCTGAAACGGAAAGCAAACGTTTACTTGCGGGCAAATTCTCTTTTCCGGCCAGACAAGCAGCAGACAGCTTAAGTTCCGCGCATTACGTGAGCTGCATCACACTTTAATTAAAGTGAAATGAAACAGAGTTTGACAACTGTGAGCGATATCTATTTCCTAAAGCGCGGATGACGGCACACTTTTTCCGACATTTGATACGGGCGCTTTCGGCACTGAAACCGCCTCTGTTCCGTTCCGGATAACAACAGATAAGACCATCGCGCGGGCTGCAGAAAATGGTCGATAAGCATGTGGTAATATAATGAAATATAAATCTCTGATGGCGGGTGCCGTAATGGCGCTTTCATACAGTACCGTTTCGTTTGCTGCCCCCGAGCAGCCGCAGTACGTTTCCGACTGGTGGCACCAAAGCGTTAACGTGGTGGGCAGCTACCACACCCGTTTCGGGCCGCAGTTTAACAACGATGTTTATCTGGAATATGAAGCCTTCGCCAAAAAAGACTGGTTCGATTTTTACGGTTATCTGGATCTGACCAACTTCTTCGGTGCCGGTAACTCAAACGCCAACGGCATTTTCGACCACGGCTCGCCGATGTTTATGGAGATCGAACCGCGCTTCTCTATCGACAAGCTGACCAATACCGATCTGAGCATCGGGCCGGTAAAAGAGTGGTATTTCGCCAATAACTATATCTACGATATGGGCCATAACAGCGACAACCGCCAGAACACGTGGTATATGGGCCTCGGCACCGATATCGACACCCACACGCCGGTCAACCTGTCGCTGAACGTTTACGCCAAATACCAGTGGGAAAACTACGGCGCGGCTAACGAAAACAGCTGGGATGGCTACCGTTTCAAGGTGAAGTACTTTGTGCCGCTGACGTCGCTGTGGGGCGGCAACCTGAGCTATATCGGCTTTACCAACTTTGACTGGGGTTCCGACCTGCGTGATAAGAGCGACGCCTCACGCACCAGCAACTCCATCGCTTCCAGCCATGTGCTGTCGCTGGTTTACGATCACTGGCACTACTCCGTTGTCGCGCGTTACTTCCACAACGGCGGTCAGTGGGCTGACGGGCAGGATCTGAACTTCGGCACGGGGAATTTTGAAGTGAAATCCACCGGCTGGGGCTACTATCTGGTCGCTGGCTATAACTTCTGATCCGCCATATTTCCTCAACCGCCAGCCTTTTCCCTCGCTGGCGGTGCTTTTCCCCTCGCGGCAAAACCTATACTCTTTCAGGCGATGTTTTTTCCCTACAAAGGATAATGTATGCCTGCCGAACACCCGGTTAAATTACGCCCGCTGGAGCGTGAAGATCTGCATTTTGTCCATCAGTTGGACAACAACGCCAGCGTGATGCGCTACTGGTTTGAAGAGCCTTACGAAGCTTTCGTTGAGCTATCCGATCTCTATGACAAACATATTCACGATCAGAGCGAACGCCGTTTTGTCGTGGAGTTTGAGGAAGATAAGGTGGGTCTGGTGGAGCTGGTTGAAATCAACCATATTCATCGTCGCGCGGAGTTTCAGATTATTATCGCGCCCGGCCATCAGGGCAAAGGCCTCGCCAGCAAAGCCGCGCTTCTGGCGATGGAATATGGCTTCTCCGTCCTTAATCTTTACAAACTCTATTTAATTGTCGATAAAGAGAATAAAAAGGCGATCCATATTTACACCAAGCTCGGATTTGAAATTGAAGGCGAGCTGATCCACGAATTCTTTATTAACGGCGAGTATCGCAACACCATCCGTATGTGTATTTTCCAGCATCAGTACCTGGCTAAGCACAAGTCGGCGCATACGATGGTCAAACCGACGGCGCAGTAAGCCCGACCAGGCGTCCCGCTTCTCTGACGCGGGACGCCCTGTTGGGGATCAGCTGCGTGCGCCGACAGGATGCATGATAATCCGGGCTGGCGGTTCTTCGATGTGATACATGCCGCCGTTGAACGGATCGACCAGCAGCCAGCCCGGGAAGCCGCCAAGCGGAATATTCCCCAGCAGATACCAGAGGTTAGCCTTTTCGTTAAGCGGGAGCGTTTGTGGCACGTAGCCCGGCTGCTCCAGCATCAGCATAAATTTCTTTTTGCCAAAGTAGTTGCCGTCGGATTTTGCCAGCGTCACGGTCTTTGGCGTATAGCCTTCCGCTACCGCCCTGCCGGTTTCATCCTGCACGACAAATTTTGCCCCTTGCGGCCAGCTCTGGATGCTCACATCCTGGGTTTGATCGCCCACGATAGTGGCACATCCGCCGAGCAGCCACGCCGAAACCAGCACCGGTAAAATACGTTTCATAAGCTTTCCTGCCAGGTTAAATAGTGAGAATAGTTGGGCGCAGCGAATAACGCCCGGCGACCGCGGGCGTTATTGTGCAAAGCTCTGAAGGTATTATCGGCAGCGTTGGGCGATAGCTTTAATATCGGCGGGCGTGGTGCGGCAACAGCCGCCAATCAGTCTGGCTCCGGCGGCCTGCCACTCGGCAAGGTTATCCGCCAGCGTGCAGGTTGAAGCATCGCTGTGCCAGCTTTTACTGACGGCATCATACTGCTCGCCGGAGTTCGGATAGACCACCAGCGGCTTTTCGCTCAGCGCGGAGAAAACGTTTAGCGCCGCCGTGACTTTATCCAGCGCGATACAGTTGATGCCCAGCGCTACCGCCTGCGGTTGCGCATCCAGGAAGGCAATAACGTCGGCCAAAGGCGTGCCGTCGCTAAGATGGTCGCTGTCGCGCAGCGTAAATGAGAACCAGGCCGGCGTGGCGGGAAACTCCGCCAGTAGAGCGACCAGCGCTCTGATCTCGGCAAAGGAAGGCAGCGTTTCACAGGCCAGTATATCGACTCCGGCTGCAACCAGCGCCCGCACGCGCGGCCGATGGAAGGCCATCATCTCCGCCTCTGGCAGCGCATAATCGCCGCGGTATTCAGACCCATCAGCCAGGAAGGCGCCATAAGGTCCTACGGAACCAGCAACCAGCAGCGGCCCGGCCTGCGGCGCATCCGCCAAATAGTCCTCGCGGGCCTTTACGGCCAGCGCCACGCTTCTGGCTATCAGCGCCAGCGACGCTGTTTCATCCAGTCCGCGCTGCGCGAAACCCTGTGGCGTCGCCTGATAGCTGGCGGTGATCGCGACCTGCGCACCGGCTTTAAAATAGTCATAATGCACCTGATAAATCAGTTCAGGATTTTCAATCAGCACCTTTGCAGACCACAGCGCGTCGCTCAGGTCACACCCGCGCGCTTCCAGTTCGGTGGCCATCGCACCATCCAGTACCAGGCCAGCGGCCACCTGCTGTTTAACGGCATCAATCGACAACATGTGAGGTCTCCTTTGCCTGCTCGCGTTTTTGCAGCAGCTGAGTTAAGTAGTAAGCGCCGTAACAAACAGCGATAAAAGGCAGCCCGCAGTATAGCGCGATGCGCTGCTCGGGATCGAAAGCCAGGCCGACGCAGGCCAGCAGGCAGAGTATAAAGCCCAGCACGGGCGTCAACGGATACCATGGCGCGCGGTATTTCAAGTCGGCAAGCGGTTTGCCGGCGCGCAGGTGCGCTCGCCGGAAGAAAAAGTGTGCGGCGCAAATACTTAGCCAGACGGCCACCACGGCAAAGCCAGAGATGGCGGAAAGCGCCACGAATACCGTATCCGGCGCGATTACGCTGGAGAACAGCGCCAGCACCCCACCCAGCATACTGACCGAAATAGCCGTTAGCGGAATACCGCGGCGGGTCAGACGGGCAAAGCAGCGCGGCAGCGTTTTCTGATTGGAGAGCGACCAGAGCATACGGCCAGAGGCGTACAGGCCGGAGTTAGCCGCCGACAGAATAGCGGTCAGGATAACAAAGTTAAAAATATCGGCCGCATAAGGGATCCCGATCTTTTCAAACACCAGCACAAACGGGCTTTTCACAATGCCAGCCTGATCCATCGGGATGAGTGCGGCCAGAATCAGAACGGTACCGATAAAGAAAATGATCAGGCGCGCAACCGTAGTGCGTATCGCCAGCGGCAGGACCTTGTGTGGATTTTCCGTCTCGCCTGCCGCGATACCGATAAGCTCGGTACCGGAGAAAGCAAAGTTTACCGCTACCATGGTCATCAGGATCGGCAGTACGCCGTGCGGTAGCCAGCCGTGCGCGGTCAGATTATGGAAGAAAGGCGCGCTGCTGCCGTCTTTCAGCGGGATAAAACCGAACATCGCACCGGCCCCAAGCACGATAAACGCCAGAATGGTAATGACTTTGATCAGCGAAAACCAGAATTCCCCCTCGGCAAAGAAGCGAGAAGAAATCACGTTAAGCAGGAAGATGAGCGCGCAGAACAGCAGGCACCAGAGCCAGACCGGCGACTGAGGAAACCAGTACTGCATACAGAAACCGGCGGCCGTCAGGCTTGATCCCAGCGCCACGGTCCAGGTCAGCCAGTAAAGCCAGGCCACGGTGTAGCCGGTAGCCGGGCTGAGGTAGCGCGCGGCATACACGTGAAACGCTCCGGTTTCGGGCATCGCAACGGAAAGCTCACCCAGGCTGAGCATCACCAGATACACCACCAGCGCGCCAATCAGATAGGCCAGCAGCGTACCCGCCGCACCGGTAGTGGAAATAATATAGCCGGTGTTAAAAAACAGGCCGGTACCGATTACGCCGCCAAGCGAAAGCATCACCAGATGGCGCGCTTTCATGCTGCGTTTGAATTGTTGCGTATTGTCCTGCTGAGTTTGCTGCATGCTGTCATCCGTATAGACGTCTAAACTTCTACATAGCCAGGTGTTATACCTGGTCTGTGACGGTAATGCAACGTCAGCAAACGTAAAGCAGCGCTTTCAGGCCAGCGATCGGCACTCAGTCAAAGACGGATTCCAGGTAGCGCTCCAGCGCGGCACGCGAGCTGAAGCCGTGCGGGATGCCATAGTGATCCCGGCTGTCGCCAACCAGGTACATAGGAAACTGCACGTAGTGCTCGCAGGTTTTAATTTCGTTAGCGGGTTCCGCAAAGCTGTGGCTTTTTTCCTTTAGCGTGGGATGGATGACCAGTGCGGTGCGTCCCAGACGCGCTTCGCGGTTAACGTACACATAGCTGTCGCCTCGGCGATATCCGTAAGCTTTCGCGGTGACCGCGTCCATTTCAAATCCCGCTTTTTCCAGTACGCGAGCGACCTCATCAGGGCGTAGATACATGCTTAATCCTCTAATACTTGCCAACTCCGTCACCTTACCTTAG
>DOOK01000422.1 GCA_003512805.1 Erwinia sp.
CGAGCACGGGAAACTGGTGCAACGGCGTTCACGCTATGGCAAGACGTTTCATGCCTGCGACCGTTATCCGGATTGCCAGTTTGCAGTCAACTTTACACCGGTAGAAGGGGAGTGCGAATTTTGCCATTTCCCTCTATTAATTGAGAAAAAAACCGCGCGCGGCGTCAGGCGCTTCTGTGCCAGCAAAGCCTGCGGCAAGCCCGTTACAGCAGGAAACAGCATTGAAGAATAACTACCCGGCAGGCTCGCTGGATGCCTGCCTTGCGCACTTACGACAGGATGCCGTTATTGCTTACCCTACCGAAGCCGTATTTGGTCTGGGATGCAATCCGGACAGTGAATCAGCGGTCATGGCGCTGTTGGCATTAAAACAGCGTCCGGTGGAAAAAGGATTAATTCTGATAGCATCGGATTACCAGCAGCTACGACCCTATCTTGATGAAACGCAGCTGACGACAGAACAGAAGGAAAAAATGTTCTCGTTCTGGCCTGGCCCGGTAACATGGGTAGTGCCTGCTCGTAAAGCCACTCCTCGCTGGCTGACAGGACGGTTTGATTCGTTGGCCGTGCGGGTCAGCGCCCATCCCCATGTTCGTCAGCTATGCGAGGCTTTTGGTAAGCCGCTGGTTTCCACCAGTGCCAACCTGACCGGCCTGCCGCCTTGTCGCAGCGCCGCAGAAGTCCATCAGCAGTTTGGTGATAATTTTCCTGTTTTACAGGCCGAGACGGGTGGACGAGTCAATCCTTCTGAAATTCGCGATGCTTTAACCGGCGAACTGATCCGACAGGGATAAACGATGCGAAACTTTGCGGTATTTGGTAATCCAATTAATCACAGCAAATCGCCACGGATCCATCAGCTCTTTTCGGAGCAGACCGGCATCCCTCATCCTTATGGTCGTATTTGCGCGCCGGCTGATGATTTTGAAGGGGCGATAGCAACCTTTATTGCTCAGGGCGGTGCAGGGGCAAACGTTACGCTACCTTTTAAAGAGCAGGCCTATCGATTGGTAAATGAGCTGAGCGAGCGCGCTTCGCTGGCAGGCGCGGTCAACACCATTAAGAAATTGGATGACGGGCGGCTGCTGGGGGACAACACCGATGGGATTGGCCTGCTAACCGATTTAGAAAGACTCTCGTTAATCAAACCGCGTGACCGCGTGCTGCTGGTGGGCGCTGGCGGTGCCGCTCGCGGTGTGATCCTGCCTCTGTTGTCTTTAAACTGTCGGTTGACCATCACTAATCGCACGTTGGAAAAAGCACAGACGTTAGCTGAACTTTTCCGACATGCCGGCGAAATCGCCGCTGAGTCGACGGACAGCCTGGAGACGATGCAGTTTGACCTGATTATCAACGCTACCTCCAGCGGCGTTGGCGGTGAAATACCGGCTATCCCCGCCTCGTTAATCGGCCCCAAAACCCGCTGTTACGATATGTTCTATCAGCCTGGCGTGACGCCTTTCCTACGCTGGTGTCGGGAGCAGGGCGCAACACATTGGGCGGACGGGCTTGGCATGCTGGTAGGACAGGCGGCCTGGTCATTCTTTTTATGGCACAACGTCTTTCCGGATGTCGCGCCGGTGATTGCTACTCTGCAGGCGGAACTCCAGGCATGAATCAGGCGATCCTTTTTCCCGATCGTGAATGGTGGGACGAGGAGGCAAACGCGATCTGTTTCCCCGCTCTTGTTAATGGCTTTCAGGTTCTCTGTGCTATTAGCGGCGAATCGCTGATCCGCCGTTTTGGTAAAGATAAAGAGGTGAGAGAAAGCTTCCGTCAACATCGCTGGGATCTGGAAGAGGAAGCGGAAGGGGCCATCAAAGCGGAACAGGAAGATGCTCAGGGCTGGATCTGGCTTTCCTGAGCCAGATAGTCATCCTTCCAGCGCACATAATTGTTCGATGAGTAAAGCAGGCCGCTAAGTTCAGCTTCGGTAAGCGGCCGAATCTGTTTTACCGGGCTGCCCAGATAAAGAAAGCCGCTGGCCAGGCGCTTACCTGGCGGGACCAGGCTACCGGCACCAATCATGACGTCTTCCTCTACTATTACACCATCCAACAATATTGACCCCATTCCCACCAGAACCCGATTGCCAATTGTGCAACCATGGAGCATGGCCTTATGGCCGACCGTAACATCCTCTCCAACTATCAGAGGGAAACCTTGCGGATTAGTAGATGATTTATGAGTGACATGTAGAACGCTGCCATCCTGAATATTACTTCGTTTTCCAATAACGACGTGGTTTACATCTCCACGGATAGCAACCAACGGCCAGATACTGACGTCATCGCTTAACTGCACGTTACCCACCACTACACTTGAAGCATCTACCATGACGCGTTCACCACATTGAGGCGACGTATCTTTATAAGGACGTAAATTTCCGGACATAATGGTCTCTCATTCGTAAAAAGGATCGACGAAGCCTAGTGCCGCAGGCCTGTGGCGATCAATAATTTCGGTAAAATTAGCGCTATTTTTGTGCGAATCGTCCGTTATCACAGCGATGAGCGTGAAAAATCAGCGGTCGGAAAGAAAGATCAAAAAAAGGGTTGTGCTATCCGAACGGATCCCTATAATGCGCAACCACTGAGACGGCACAACGACTTACGGTCAGCGGCTCAGGAGGTTCAGGAAGCTGAGCCGCCGGAGAAAAACCTCTGAAAAAGAGGTAGACTCTGAAGGAGGAAAGCGTAGTATAC
>DOOK01000083.1:0-705 GCA_003512805.1 Erwinia sp.
CCGGCAATAACGCCTTACGAAATGTCGCCCGTAATCCCGGCGTGAGCGGAGCCGTCAGTTCTGCCCCTTCGGGTGCCATTGATGATATTATCGGCCGCCTTACCGCAGGCCAGCTGACCTCACCAACAGAAATCGCTAAAGATCAGGCAATTAACCTGGTGGGTGCCGCGCTGGCCTATGCTTTTCAGGGCGTCGCAGGCGCGTTGGCCGGGCCGCCACCCACCCGCAATGACGAAGCCGTAGATTTAGTGGCAGATAAAATCGTGAATAGCCTGGTCGGGCAGAAAACCGGGGAATTACGGGATGATGCCGTGGATCTGTTAAAGCAGGGAGCCACTGGGGCTCAACAAAAAGCGTCACAGTTTAAGGATAAGGCTTCCCGGGGCGCCACTTCATTTGCTCAGGGGGCGGTCAATACGCGCAACGCGATGGGCGACGGCATGGGCAGGTTAAAAAATGACGTTACGGGTGCCATGAGCAATGCGCAGCAGTGGACCGCTGAACAGCTTAGAAAGCAGTTTGCTACGTCACCTCAGCCAGGCGCGCAGACTCATGCCGCCACGTCGGGCCAGCCTGCGGTTCAGGCTTCATCGTCACGACCTGCCGGACAGCCTGCGACTCAGGCTTCAACATCGCAACCGGCTGCGCAAACGACGGCTCAGGCGTCAACATCGCGGCCTGATGCGCAACCTACGGCTCAGACTT
>DOOK01000083.1:834-2772 GCA_003512805.1 Erwinia sp.
CAGACTTCAACGCCGCAACCTGCGGCTCAGACTTCAACGCCGCGACCGGCTGCGCAACCTGCGGCCCAGGCTTCAACATCACGGCCTGCTGCACGGCCGACTACTCAGGCTTCATCGTCACGGCCAGCACCTGAAAACATAGAGATGCAACCAATGGGTAAAAGCAAACAGGCGTAGCCCAGCATCCGGTCAGCAGAGAGCAGGGAAAAGACGCAAAGAGAGGGTAAAACAGCGGGGGAGAGTTCCCCCGCCAGCCGATCAGGCGACCTGCACCGGCACCGCTTTTGCCAGACGCTTCATCACGTTATCTCCTTCAAAGTAGGCGACTTTCGGTTGCCATTCACGGGCTTCGGCATCCGGCATCGTTACGTAAGAGCAAATAATCAGAATATCGCCTTCGCAGGCGCAGCGGGCGGCTGCGCCGTTGACGGAGATAATCTTCGAGCCGCGTTCGGCCGCGATAGCATAGGTGGAAAAGCGCTGACCGTTAGTCACGTTATAGATATCGATCGCTTCATATTGCAGGATGCCGGAAGCCTCCAGGAAGTCCTGATCGATGGCGCAGGAGCCTTCATAGTTCAGATCTGCCTGCGTGACTTTGACGCGGTGAAGCTTGCCCTGCAGCATGGTACGGTTCATCATTGACCTCTGGTGAAAATAAATAACTGGCGCGTTACGCCGTTAAATCAATCTGCTGATTGTCGATCAGGCGTGCCTTGCCCAGCCATGCCGCCATCAAAATAACCGCGCTTTTGCTTTCAACCGTCAGCGGCAGCAGCGTGTCAGCATCGACAATGGCCAGGCCATCGGCGCGCAGGCCGAGAATAGCCAGCGCCGATTCCGCATCGGTAATAATCTCATCGACATGGGGTTCTCCATTGGACAACCTTTCCGCCATGCTGTTCATTACGCGGCTCAGTGCGGGCGCCAGTTTTCGCTCGTCAGGAGTCAGATAACCATTGCGCGAGCTGAGCGCCAGGCCATCTTTCGCACGTACCGTCGGCACGCCAACAATTTCCAGATCGTAGCCCATATCGGCCACCATCTTGCGGATCAGCGCCAGCTGCTGAAAATCCTTCTCGCCAAAGCAGGCTACGTCGGGCTGCACAAGGTTAAACAGCTTGCTGACAATGGTCGACACGCCGCGAAAATGGCCCGGCCGACTGGCACCTTCCAGCAGCGAAGAGAGACCCGGCACCTCGACAAAGGTCTGTTCGCCCAGTCCCTTTGGATAAATATCACCAGGGGCGGGCGCGAAAACCAGATCTACCTTGCGGCGGTTCAGCTTCTCACAGTCTTCCTGCAGCGTGCGCGGATAGCGCTCCAGATCGTCGGGACGTTCAAACTGCATGGGGTTAACGAAGATAGTGGTGACTACAATATCGGCGCGCTCCCGGGCTTCATCTACCAGCGTCATATGGCCATCATGCAGGTTGCCCATGGTAGGGACCAACGCGATGCGCTTGCCTTCTTGCCGCCAGCGGCGAATCTCACGCCGTAGCAGGGGTATTGTTTCAATAATCAGCACTTGCCGCTCCCGTCTCAGTGAAAACTGTGTTCTTCAGCAGGATACGTCCCCGCTTCGACTTCTGCTACATACTGCCTGACGGCAGCGCGCATCTCACCTGTTTCCAACAGAAAATTTTTGACGAATTTAGGAATATGCCCGCCGGTGATGCCGAAAGCGTCGTGCATCACCAGGATCTGCCCGTCAGTCACGTTGCCAGCGCCGATACCGATGACCGGAATAGCCAGCGCCTCGGTAACACGCTGCGCCAGCGCAACGGGTACGCACTCCAGCACCACCATTTGTGCCCCGGCCGCTTCCAGCGCCAGCGCATCAGCCAGCAGCGTCTCTGCCGCCTCGCTCTCACGGCCCTGCACCTTATAGCCAGATCGGAAGAGCGGTTCAGCAGGAATGCCGAGACCGGAACGGTA
>DOOK01000085.1 GCA_003512805.1 Erwinia sp.
CCTGCTGAACCGCTCTTCCGATCTCCAACGCTCATCGAAGCGACGTACCAGCGCAGGTAGCCGTTTTCACTGACGACCAGCCCTTTGTTGGCCAGGCGAGAAAAGAGCGCCGGGATGTTCATCAGGGCATTTAACGGATCGCGTGAAAGCAGCCAGGCAACGAACAGATAAGGCTTAACGAAGATCTTGTCGTAAAGCCAGTCGAAGCCCCAGGCGGCAAACCACCAGGTGGTGAAGAAGCGGCCAATCGCGCTACCGGCAATACTGTTAACCAGCGAGCGTTTGCCCAGCCACAGGAAGGCTGCCAGCAGGATGCCAATAATCGCTACCACGCCTGAGGTGATTTCCAGCGTCAATACGCTGCCATGCGCCAGCTCGGTTGTTTCCGGCAGTACGCCGCGCAGTGGGGGAACAATCAGCGCGCCAATAAAGGTAGAGAGGATAAGCAGCACAATCAGCGGCAGATGGTGCGTAATGCCTTTGCCTGCGTGCGCGTGGATTTTCTCTTCGCCGTGGAAGGTGATAAAAATCATGCGGAAAGTATAGAGCGAGGTCATAAAGGCCCCGACCAGACCCGCTACCATCAGATTAATATGACCGTTCGCCAGCGCACCCGCCAGGATTTCGTCCTTACTGAAGAAGCCCGCAGTAATCAGCGGCAGTGCCGACAGGGCCGCGCCACCCACCAGGAAGCAGGCATAGACCAGCGGAATACTTTTACGCAGGCCACCCATTTTGAAGATGTTCTGCTCGTGATGGCAGGCCAGGATCACCGAACCAGACGACAGGAACAGCAGCGCTTTAAAAAACGCATGGGTCATCAGATGGAAAATCGCTGCATCCCACGCCTGGACGCCAAGCGCCAGGAACATGTAGCCAATCTGGCTCATGGTAGAGTAAGCCAGTACGCGCTTGATATCGGTCTGCACCAAAGCAGCAAAACCAGCCAGCACCAGCGTGACAGCACCCACAATGCCCACCAGATGCAGCACTTCCGGCGTCATCAGGAACAGACCGTGGCTGCGGGCAATCAGATAAACGCCCGCCGTTACCATGGTTGCGGCGTGGATCAGTGCGGAGACCGGCGTCGGGCCAGCCATCGCATCCGCCAGCCAGGTTTGCAGCGGCAGCTGAGCCGATTTACCTACTGCGCCACCAAGCAGCATCAACGTTGCCCATTGCAGCATATGATTGTCTGCAGCGAAGTGCGCCGGAGCCAGTTCGACCATCTCACGGAAGTTCAGCGTGCCCAGCTCGTTGTAGAGAATAAACAGCGCAAAAGCCAGGAAGACGTCGCCAACACGCGTGATGATAAACGCTTTCATCGCCGCCGCGCCGTTGTTCGGGTTGGTATAGTAGAAGCCAATCAGCAGGTAAGAGCACAGCCCTACACCTTCCCAACCCAGATACATCAGCATCAGGTTATCGGCCAGTACCAGGACCACCATGCTGGCGATAAACAGGTTGGTATAGGCGAAAAAGCGTGAGTAACCCTCTTCACCGCGCATATACCAGGAGGCGAACATATGGATAAAGAAGCCAACGCCCGTCACCACCGACAGCATAGTCAGCGACAGGCCGTCCAGCGTCAGATTGACCTTGATATCAAAGTTGCCAACGTGCATCCAGGTCCAGAGCGCCTGGTTAAACACCGCCTGACCGTGAGCAAAAAAGTCCAGTCCCGCGTAAATCGTGACCAGCGCGGCCAGCCCTACGGAGCCCATTCCTACGGCGGCAGCAAGATTTTCCGACCAGCGACCGCGTGAAAAAGCCAGCAGCACGAAACCGATCAGCGGGAACAAAATAGTTAAATAGAGAAGATTCATCCGCGCATCTCGCTCACTTTATCAATATTGAGGTTCTGGCTGCGACGATGCAGCTGCAGCAGCAGCGCCAGGCCAATACTTGCCTCGGCGGCGGCCAGGCTGATAGCCAGGATATACATCACCTGCCCGTCTGCCTGCCCCCAATAACTGCCTGCGACCACAAACGCCAGCGCCGCCGCGTTGATCATGATCTCAAGACTGATCAGCATAAACAGCAGGTTACGGCGGATCACCACCCCGGTCAGACCCAGCACAAACAGAATGGCTGCCAGGATAAGCCCATGTTGCAAAGGGATCATGCGTTTTCCTCCTTCTTCACTGCGTCGGGTCGGTTGCTCAGCACTTCGCCAGGACGCTGTTCGCGACCGATATGGTAAGCCACTACCAGACCTGCCAGCAGCAGCATGGAAGCCAGCTCTACTGCCAGGACATAAGGGCCAAACAGGCTGATACCGACCGCTTTCGCATCGATCATCTTGCCGTCAATACCCTGGTCATTAAGGGTAAGGATGGCATAGACGATGACCGCCAGCAGCAACAGCGACAGCAGGCCAGGGCCGAACCAGACGCCCGGCTTCAGCCACTCGCGCTCCTGCGCCTGCACGCTGTCGCCCAGGTTAAGCATCATCACCACAAACACGAACAGCACCATGATAGCGCCCGCATAAACGATAATTTCCAATGCACCGGCAAAATACGCGCCCAGCGAGAAGAACACGCCCGCCACCGAAAGCAGGGAAATAATCAGATATAACAGCGCGTGGACCGGGTTAGTGTGGGTGATAACGCGTAACGTTGTCAGCACCGCCACCAGTCCGCAAAGATAAAACGCAAATTCCATGCCTGGCTCCTTAAGGTAACAAACCCTTGACGTCGATGGGTTTGGCTTCGCTTTCCGCTTCACCTTTGTCTTTGCCTTCGATCGCCATGCCCGCCATCCGGTAGAAGTTATATTCCGGATACTTGCCCGGCCCGGAGATCAGCAGGTTCTCTTTTTCATAAACCAGATCCTGACGCTTAAACTCACCCAATTCGAAATCCGGGGTAAGCTGGATCGCCGTGGTCGGGCAGGCCTCTTCACACAGGCCGCAGAAGATGCAGCGTGAGAAGTTGATGCGGAAAAATTCCGGATACCAACGCCCGTCCAGCGTTTCTGCTTTCTGCAGCGAAATACAGCCTACAGGACAGGCTACCGCGCACAGGTTACAGGCCACGCAGCGTTCCTGGCCGTCGGGATCGCGGGTCAACACGATGCGCCCACGATAGCGAGGCGGCAAGTAAACCGGCTCTTCGGGGTACATCTGCGTTTCACGCTTCGCGAAAGCATTCGATCCAATCAGGACGATACTGCGCACCGTGGTGCCGAACCCTACCAGAATGTCTTTTATTTTCATGGTAATAACCTCTTACTGCGCGTTGTACAGAATCACTGCGGCAGTCGCCAGCAGGTTCAACAGCGTCAACGGCAGACATACTTTCCAGCCGAACGACATCACCTGGTCATAGCGCGGACGCGGCAGCGCAGCACGGATCAGAATAAACATCATCATGAAGAAAGCTGTTTTAATCGCGAACCAGAAAACGGGCGGCAGCCACGGACCGTTCCAGCCGCCAAAGAACAGCGTCACAATCAGGGAAGAAACGGTCACGATACCGACGTATTCACCGACGAAGAACAGGCCAAATTTCATACCGGCGTATTCAATGTGATAACCGTCAGCCAGCTCCTGTTCCGCTTCCGGCTGGTCAAAAGGATGGCGGTGACAGACCGCAACGCCCGCAATGGCAAAGGTCAGGAAGCCGAAGAACTGCGGAATGATGTTCCACAGGTGCTGCTGGCTGTTGACGATATCAACCATATTGAACGAACCCGCCTGCGCGACCACGCCCATCAGCGACAAGCCGAGGAACACTTCATAGCTTAGGGTCTGCGCCGAGGCGCGCATGGCCCCCAGCAGCGAGTATTTGTTGTTACTCGCCCAGCCTGCAAACAGCACCGCGTAGACGGCCAGACCGGCCATCATCAGGAAAAACAGCAGACCAATATTCAGATCCGCGCCCATCCAGGTCGACGTAACCGGCACAATCGCCATCGCCAACAGCAGTGAGGTAAAAGCAATCATCGGTGCCAGCGTAAAAATCACGCGATCGGTAAAGGGCGGCGTCCAGTCCTCTTTAAAGAACATTTTGATCATGTCTGCTACCAGCTGCAGCGAGCCGCCCCAGCCGACACGGTTTGGCCCGTAACGGTTCTGAAACAGGCCGAGCAGGCGACGCTCGCCGAAGCTCATAAAAGCCCCGCAGCCGACCACCACAAACAGGATCACCAGCGCTTTACCCACGGCGATCAGTACATCAATAACTTCCGGTGTCAGCCAGTTCATAGCGTTGCCTCCTGCAGATCCTCAATATTCGCTCCCAGCAGGAACGGCGGAACGCCCGGCAAGCCTAACGGTAACCCCACCTGCCCTGCCTGCAAAGCAGGCGAGAAGCGAACCGGCAGACGCAGCGTTTCTCCGGCACAGCGGAAAGCGACCGTCGCCCCTGCGTTCACGCCCAGTTTCGCCGCATCTTGCGGGTTAACCACCACGTAAGGCAGCGGCATACGCTGCTGGAATACCGGTGAACGCTGGGTCATTTCCTCACTGCCGAACAGATGGAAATAAGGTGCGACGCGCCAGCCGTTTTCTTTGCCCGTAAAGGCTTCCGGCACGGTGGTGAACCAGTCAAGCTGACCCTCGCCCGCTTCAAACAGGCGCACACCCGGATCGCCGAAGCGCAGTTTGCCGCCCACTTCATCCTGAAACTTGTTCCAGGCCTGAGGTGAGTTCCAACCTGGTGCCCAGGCAAACGGAATTTGCGAACGAGGCGCGCTCGGCTGGTTGTTCCCTTCCATAGAGAAAGCGAACATAGTGTCTTTATCCTGCGGCTGGCGCGGTTCGTGCACGCTGATATTGGCACGAGCCGCGGTACGGCCACTGGCGCGGATTGGCGAGCGAGCCAGTTTCTGACCACGAATACGGAAGCTGGCGTCCGGTGCAGCATCTTTAATGCCAGCCAGCTGCGGCAGCGCGGCTACGCAGGCATCGATGACGTGATCGAGCTGCGTCCAGTCCACTTCACGGCTGCTGATGGTGCTTTGAAGCGAGTGCAGCCAGCGCCAGCTTTCCAGCATCTGGATTTTGTCGTCGTAATAAGACGGATCGTAAACCTGGAAGAAGCGCTGCGCGCGACCTTCCTGATTAACCACGGTGCCATCGCTTTCCGCAAAACTGGCGGTAGACAGGATCAGGCCCGCTTTTTCCATCGTCATCGTACGCTGATGATCGATAACGATGACGTTTGGCGTATTGGCTAACGCGGCATCGACCCGCGCTTTCGGCGCATGGCGATAGAGATCGTTTTCCATGATGATAACGGCATCGGCAGAGCCATTTTCCAGCTCGTCCAGCGCCGCATCCAGCGGCTTGCCGCCCATCATGCCCAGCCCGACGCTGTTAGCCGCGCCGGACAGCAGCGTAATGCCGACGTCTGAACCGCGTCCTTTCAACGCTCTGGCCACGTTAGCGGCGGCCTGAATCATCGCCTCGCTGCCCGCGTGTACGCCAGAAATGATTAGTGGTTTCTTCGCGCCAGCCAGCGCCTGCACCACCACGTCGATTTTACCGCTTAGTTCACGATCGAGGCCTTCTACTGCCGGCGCCGCTTCATCGAGCGCATTAGCGATAGCAAAGCCCACCCGTGCCTGATCTTCCACAGGCGCACGGTAGCTCCATGCAGCGATATCATCCAGGCGGGTTTCGTCCACGTTGGTCACAAACAGCGGGTGCCTGGCGTGCTGACCAATATTCATGATCGCGGCAATCTGCCAGTCGGCGACTTTTTGCGCTGCCGCCATCTCGCGCGCTTTGCCTTTAACGGCTTGACGCACGGAGAGCGCAATGCGTGCACCAACCTGAGTCAGATCTTCGCCCAACACAAGGACGGCGTCGTAACTTTCAATTTCGCGCAGCGCTGGGGTATGGATGCCGCCTTCACGCAGGACTTTCAGCATCAGCTCCAGACGAGCCTGCTCGCCAGCCGGAATGCCGGTAGAGAAATTTTCCGCGCCAACCAGTTCACGCAGCGCGAAGTTGCTTTCAACGCTGGCACGTGGTGACCCGATACCAATGACTTTTTTCGCCTGGCGCAGCACGTCCGCCGCACCCTGCATCGCCTGCTCAGCATTAAGGGCAATCCAGTCATTACCGCGACGCTGCATCGGCTGGCGTGGACGATCCTTCAGGTTCACGTAGCCATAACCGAAGCGGCCACGGTCACACAGGAAGTACTGGTTTACGGTGCCGTTGTAGCGGTTTTCGATACGACGCAGTTCGCCGTAACGCTCGCCGGGACTGATGTTGCAGCCGACGCTGCACTGCTGACAGATGCTTGGCGCATACTGCATATCCCATTTACGGTTATAACGCGCCGAGTGGGTTTTATCGGTAAAGACGCCGGTAGGACAGATTTCCACCAGGTTCCCGGAGAATTCGCTCTCCAGCACGCCATCTTCCGGGCGGCCAAAATAGACGTTATCGTGCGCGCCATATACGCCCAGATCCGTGCCGTCCGCGTAATCTTTGTAGTAACGCACGCAGCGATAGCAGGCGATACAGCGGTTCATTTCGTGCGAGATGAACGGGCCGAGATCCTGATTGCGGTGGGTACGTTTGGTAAAGCGATAACGGCGGAAACTGTGGCCGGTCATCACGGTCATATCCTGCAGATGACAGTTACCGCCCTCTTCACAGACCGGACAGTCGTGCGGGTGGTTGGTCATCAGCCATTCCACCACGCTTTCGCGGAACTCTTTCGCTTCGCCGTCGTCGATAGAAATAAACGTGCCGTCGGAAGCTGGCGTCATACAGGACATCACCAGGCGACCACGGGTATCTTCGGCATTCTGGAATTGCTTTACCGCACACTGGCGGCAGGCACCTACGCTACCGAGCGCCGGATGCCAGCAAAAATAAGGAATATCGAGGCCGAGCGAGAGGCAAGCCTGCAGCAGGTTGTCCGCGCCGTCGACGTCGTATTCTTTACCGTCTACATGAATTGTAGCCATAGTGAAATTGCTCAAGTAAGGCTCGAAACCGAGCGTTAAACACAATTCTTTTTTACCTTTCATCTTTCAGGCTGCAGCGGCGTTAGTGTCGTTCTCTTATCCCAATCGCTGTCTGAATGACGCTTCGGGAGAGACCTTTTCTTGCTGCAACCTGAAATCTGTTGGGTAAAATTAGCGATACTTTTATTCGCTGATTATTTGTCTACCAGCGAGCCTTCAGCAGGTTCGCCTGAATACCGGCGATAGCGTGCGCGTTGCTGTAAACCTGCGGTGCCATACCGGCTTCAAACTCTTCACGGAAATATTTGATGGCGCTTTGCAGCGGCTCTACCGCGCCCGGCGCGTGTGCACAAAACGTTTTTCCAGGACCAAGCTGACGGCAAAGCTGCAGCAGGGTTTCGATATCGCCCGGCTGGCCCTCTTTACGCTCCAGCGCACGCAGAATTTTTACGCTCCACGGCAGACCATCGCGGCACGGCGTACACCAGCCGCACGACTCACGTGCGAAAAACTCTTCCAGGTTGCGCACCAGCGAAACCATATTGATTTCATGGTCGACCGCCATCGCCAGCGCGGTACCAAGACGGCTGCCCGCTTTGCCGATGCTGGCGAATTCCATCGGCAGATCCAGATGCGATTCGGTGAGAAAGTCAGTCCCTGCTCCGCCAGGCTGCCACGCCTTAAATTTCAGACCGTCGCGCATACCGCCCGCGTAATCTTCCAAAATTTCACGCGCCGTGGTGCCGAAAGGCAGCTCCCAAACGCCCGGGTTTTTCACCCTGCCGGAAAAGCCCATCATTTTGGTGCCGGTATCTTCACTTTTAGAGATGTTCTTATACCAGTCAACGCCGTTAGCCAGGATGGCCGGCACGTTGGAGAGCGTTTCCACGTTATTGACGCAGGTCGGCTTGCCCCATGCACCTGCAGACGCAGGGAAAGGTGGCTTGGAACGAGGGTTAGCGCGGCGGCCTTCCAGCGAGTTAATCAGCGCGGTTTCTTCGCCACAGATATAGCGGCCAGCACCCGTATGCACCATCAGCTCAAAATCAAAGCCGGTGCCCAAAATGTTTTTGCCCAGATAACCCGCTTCGGTAGCTTCAGCGATAGCGCGACGGAGGTTGACGGCCGCCTCAATATATTCACCACGCAGGAAGATGTAGCCGCGATACGCTTTCAGCGCAAAGGCGCTGATCAGCATCCCTTCTACCAGCTGATGCGGCATTTGCTCCATCAGCAGACGGTCTTTATAGGTGCCTGGCTCCATCTCATCAGCGTTACACAGCAGGTAACGGATGTTCATGGATTCGTCTTTCGGCATCAGGCTCCACTTCAGGCCGGTAGAGAAACCTGCGCCGCCACGTCCTTTCAGGCCAGAGTCTTTTACCTGTGCCACGATTTCATCAGGTGCCATGCCTTTCAGCGCTTTTTCTGCTCCGGCATAGCCGTTTTTACTGCGATATTCATCAAGAAAAACCGGCTGCTTATCGTCGCGCATACGCCAGGTCAGCGGGTGCGTCTCTGCAGTACGAACAATCTCTTTAATGGTCATTGATACTGCTCCAGTAAAGTGACAATGTTTTCCGGCGTAAGATGCACATGCGTGTCTTCATCCACCATCATCGTTGGGCCTTTGTCGCAGTTGCCCAGGCAGCAGGTTGGCAGCAGCGTAAAGCGGCCGTCCGCCGTGGTCTGCCCCGGCTTGATGTTCAGGTTAGCTTCCAGCGCGGCCTGAATACCCTGATAGCCGGTAATATGGCAAACCACGCTGTCGCAGTAGCGAATAACGTGGCGGCCAACCGGCTGGCGGAAGATTTGGCTGTAAAACGTGGCCACGCCCTCTACGTCACTGGCCGGAATGCCCAGCACATCAGCAATGGCGCTGATAGCCCCATCGGGCACCCAGCCGCGCTGTTTCTGCACGATTTTCAGCGCTTCAATCGACGCCGCCCGCGCATCTTCGTAATGGTGCTTTTCCTGTTCTATCGCATCATGCTCTGTCGCACTCAGGACGAAAGCATCTGAAGGCTCGATCGTTTCGATCGCAATTCTTTGATCGTGCATAATTAGCGGTCCACGTCTGACATTACAAAATCGATACTGCCCAGATAAACGATCAGATCGGATACCAGGCTGCCGTTGATGACGGAAGGGATCTGCTGCAGATGCGGGAAGCTTGGCGTGCGCACGCGGGTGCGGTAGCTCATGGTGCTGCCGTCACTGGTCAGATAGTAGCTATTGATCCCTTTGGTGGCTTCAATCATCTGGAAAGATTCATTGGCCGGCATAACCGGGCCCCACGAAACCTGCAGGAAGTGGGTGATCAGCGTTTCAATATGCTGCAGCGTACGCTCTTTTGGCGGCGGCGTGGTCAGCGGATGATCGGCTTTAAACGGCCCTTCCGGCATGTTTTTCAGGCACTGTTCCAGAATGCGCATAGATCGGAAGAGCGGTTCAGGCGGACTGCAGAGACCAGAACGGTGAGTCGTATGACGTCTTGTGCTTGAAACAAAAAAAAGGTTCAGCAGGAATGCCGAAACCGGAACGGTAACTCGTATGCGGACTTATGCTGGAAAAAAAAAAAACAAAGAAACGCGTCACAGAATGTTTA
>DOOK01000077.1 GCA_003512805.1 Erwinia sp.
CCCTTTTGGTGATTGCGCCTTATCTGCTGTTCCCTTTTTTACTCTTCCCCCGCTCGCGGGAAAAAGCCTGACGGGCACCTGGCCCGTCATGGCCATCAGGAAAGCAGTTCGAAAGCAATCATGCCCACGAGCGCGCCGGTCGTGCCGAGAAGGGTTTCCATCATCGTCCAGGTCTTGAGCGTCTGTCCTTCGGTTGCGCCGGTAAAGCGGCCAAACAGCCAGAAGCCCGCATCGTTGACGTGGCTGAAAATGATCGAACCGCCTGCGATACAGATAGATAATGCGGCCATCTGCGCGCCGGAATAGTGCAGCGGCTCAATCACCGGCATAATCAGCCCTACCGCCGTCAGGCAGGCGACGGTAGCAGAACCCTGGATGATGCGTACCGCACCGGCAAGGATAAAGCAGGCCAGCGCCACAGGTAAGCCCGCGCCGGTCAGGGCGTGGCCCAGTGCCGGCCCAACGCCGGAATCCACCAGCACCTGCTTAAAGACGCCACCCGCGCCAATCACCAGCAGAATAATGCCTGCTGGCTGCAGCGCGCTGCCGCAAATCTGCATGACCCGCTCTTTATCCATGCCCTGACGATAGGCCAGACCATAAATGGCTACCAGGCAGGCAAGCAGAATGGCGATAAACGGATGACCGATAAACTCCAGCCACTGATAGAGCGAAGTTCCTTCGGTGGCAAAGCGCGCGCCGATGGTTTTCAGCCCTACCAGCACCAGCGGAAACAGGATCAGCGACAGGCTGAAGGCAAAGGAAGGCAGCTTGCTTTCATCAAACTCAGGATGGTTATTTTCGGTCGGCAGCGTAAAGGTCACGTGGCGGCTGATAAAGTTACCGAACAGCGGACCGGCAATCAGCATACTCGGAATCGCCGCGCAGACGCCCAGCAGGATCATCCAGCCGAAATCGACGTGCATCTGCGAAGCCAGCAGCATCGGCGCAGGGCCGGGCAGCAAAAACGCAGCGGCGGCGGCCACGCCGGCGAACAGAGGGATCACCAGTTTAACCAGGTTATCGCCGGTACGGCTCGCCACGGCAAAGGCAATGCTTATCAGTAATACCACCGCGACCTCAAAGAACAGCGGCAGTGCACAAATCAGCCCGGCGATGCCCATTGCATAGTGCGCACGGCTTTCGCCAAAGGTTTTCAGCATCTTGATCGCTATCTGATCGACCGCGCCGGTTTCATGCAAAATTTTACCGAACATCGCGCCCAGCGCGACCACCACGGCCAGGAAGCCCAGCGTGCCGCCCATGCCTTTTTGCATCGTGGCGGCGATATCAATCAGCGGCATGCCGGAGAAGACTCCGGCCCCGACCGAAACCAGCATCAGCGCCAGAAAAGCGTGCATCCGCGCTTTCATCACCAAAAACAGCAGCAGCAGGACAGATCCTGCCGCAGTTAGTACCAGTGTTGCAGTTGACATGACACCCTACTTATTTATCGCACCTTCGATGGTGGCGATAGTAGTAGCCACAACTTCATCCAGCGTCTGGTTGATATCTACGACCAGCACGTCGTGCTCATCACTGCCTGGCTCCTGCAGCGTTTCAAACTGCGTTACCAGCATCTGCGGCTTGAAGAAGTGCCCTTTACGCGCGCGCAGGCGGGCTTCGATGGTGTCAAAATCGCCCTTCATATAAATGAAAGACAGGTTGTCATTGCCTTCGCGCAAAATGTCGCGGTAGCTCTTTTTCAGCGAGGAACAGACGATCAGCGAAAACTGGTTAGTGCGCTGCATAGCGAAAGCGGCATCGTTAATCGCCTTCAGCCACGGACGACGATCGTCATCATTCAGGGGATGACCTTCCGCCATTTTTTGAATATTGCTACGAGGGTGCAGAAAGTCGCCATCCAGGAAAGCCGCTTTCAGGTGATAAGCGACGGCATTAGCAACGGCGGACTTGCCGCTGCCGGATACGCCCATCAGTACAAACACACGATTGGACGGAAAAGGATTCTTCATTGTTTTACTCCGGCGTGGATATCAGGGACCTGCCCAGTGTTAGCGTTATGTTGTTATCGGTAACATTGTCTGGACGCCCGTGAAGTATGGCAACAGCTGGGGCGGAAAAAGCTGGTAAATGTGAGATGGCTCAAAGAAATGCCAGATTAGGACTCTTTGTGGCACAAAGAGACAAAGAGCCGAAGGGATCGGCTCTACAGGGGTCAGATACTGCCGCCTTCCGAAATCATAAAACCAACGTCGATCTGCTGCGATCCACTTTGCTCGCCGCGAATACGCGCCAAAAGAAGGGAAGCGGAAACCTGCCCCATTTTTTCACGCGGCGTCAGCACCGTGGCCAGCTCCGGCGTGACCACCTGGGTGATATCGTGACCGTGGAAACCGGCAATAGCGATATCTTGCGGCACGCGAAGCCCCTGTCGCTGACATTCAAACATGGCGCCCACTGCCAAATCATCATTGGTACAGAACAGGCTGTCCGTTTCAGGATAGCGCTGTTGTGCTGCCCGCATCAGCGTTCCGCCCATTGAAAATGAGGAAGGCTCTTCCATCATAATGCTATGCGGTATCAGGTTAGCTTCGCGCATCGCCTGCTCATAGCCCTGATGTTTCAATAAGGTACGCTCATCCAGCCGCGCGCCCAGATACACCGTGTGGCGATGCCCTTTACGCAGGATGGCATGCGTCATCTGCCGCGCCGCTTCCACATTGTCGAAGCCCACCGCCAGATCCAGGCAGGGCGACACGCAGTCCATCATTTCCAGCACCGGAATACCCGCCGTTTCAATCATGCGCAGGCTGGCAGGCGTATGGCTGCGTTCAGTCAGGATAAGCCCGTCGATGTTCCACCCCAGCAGCGAACGCATCTGTAACTCTTCTTTCTCTGCGCTGTAGCCGAAATGGCCCAGCATGGTCTGATAGCCAGCGGCATCGGTTACGGCTTCAATGCCGCGCAAAACGTCGGCGAAAACCTGGTTAGTGAGAGAAGGCAGCAGCACGCCGATAGCCCGGCTGGTGGCGTTAGATAAAATATCA
>DOOK01000210.1 GCA_003512805.1 Erwinia sp.
ACGCGCACTGGTCATTCGGTAAAAAGTTTATCGAAACCGAACAGCGTTATAAGCATGGCCAACAGGGCCTGGCTTATGAGATCGTCATCAACTCCAATCCCTGTATCGCCTATCTGATGGAAGAAAATACCATTACGATGCAGGCACTGGTGATGGCACACGCCTGTTACGGCCATAACTCCTTTTTTAAAAACAACTATCTGTTTCGAAGCTGGACGGATGCCAGCTCCATCGTCGACTACCTGATTTTTGCCCGTAACTATATTAGCGAATGCGAAGAACGCTATGGCGTGGAGGAAGTCGAGCGGCTGCTGGACTCGTGCCATGCGCTGATGAACTACGGCGTCGATCGCTACAAACGCCCGCAAAAAATCTCTTTGCAGGAAGAGAAAGCTCGCCAGCGCAGCCGCGAAGAGTATCTGCAAAGCCAGGTGAATATGCTGTGGCGTACGTTGCCGCGCCGCGAAGCGGAGACGACGCATACCGAAGCGGCGCGCTATCCCAACGAGCCCCAGGAAAATCTGCTGTACTTTATGGAGAAAAATGCGCCGCTGCTGGAGCCGTGGCAGCGCGAAATCCTGCGTATTGTCCGTAAGGTTAGCCAGTATTTTTATCCGCAAAAGCAGACCCAGGTTATGAACGAAGGCTGGGCGACCTTCTGGCACTACACCATCCTTAATCATTTGTATGATGAGGGCAAAGTCAGCGAGCGCTTTATGCTGGAATTTTTGCACAGCCATACGAACGTGGTTTATCAGCCGCCCTATAACAGCCAGTGGTATAACGGCATTAACCCTTACGCGCTGGGCTTCGCTATGTTTCAGGATATTAAACGTATCTGTCAGGAGCCGACGGAAGAAGATCGCTATTGGTTCCCTGATATTGCCGGTTCAGACTGGCTGGAGACGCTGCATTTCGCGATGCGTGAATTTAAGGATGAGAGTTTTATCAGTCAGTTTTTATCACCAAAAATCATGCGTGATTTCCGCCTGTTTACGGTGATGGACGACGATCGCAATAATTTTCTGGAAATAGCCGCCATCCATGATGAAGCAGGCTATCGGGCTATTCGCCAGCAGCTTTCTGCACAGTATAATCTGAGCAATCTGGAACCCAACATTCAGGTTTATGATGTCGATTTGCGCGGCGATCGGTCCCTGACGCTGCGCTATGTTCCGCACAGCCGCGCGCCGCTGGATAAAAGCCGCCGCGAGGTGTTAAAGCATGTCCATCGTCTCTGGGGATTCGATGTCCATCTGGAACAGCAAAATGACGACGGCAGCACCGAAATTCTTGACCGCTGTCCACCCCGACCTTCTTCTCTTTAACGATCTGAAAAAGCCGGTCTTCAGGACCGGCTTTTTTATGCAGCCAACGCGTGCTTTTACAAAAAAATTAACGGCGCACGCCCGATTCCGCGGGCAGAGTATTTTGCATCCCGTGCCAGATTTCACCGCTGCGATGGCCATAATCACGTACGGTTTCCACAATCTTATCCAGCTGCTGAGTCTGACAAATCGTTAGCAGCTGCTGATAAAAATCACGCGCCACGCGACGAGCTTCCGGGTTAGAGAAATAGTGACGTCCCACGCGCGTGTAGAGTCCTTTCAGTCCGTTGAGGATCAGCCCGTAAATAGGGTTGCCGGAGGCAAAAGCCAGTCCGCGAAAGATATTGTAATCCAGGTCGGTATAGGCTTCTGCCTTGTCTTCAACCTGCTGTGCAGTGACCAGGACCGCTTCAGCTTTATCCGGATGAATACGAATAGCGCGGCGAATAAACACGGAGGAAATATCAGTGCGTACCGAAAGCAGGCTGTCGATTAGTTGCGGGACGCTGTCATGATCGAGGCGCGCCAGCGTTTCCAGGATACTTAAGCCAGATGTTTCCCAGAAATTATTTACCTGCGTAGGTTTGCCGTGTTGAATAGTCAGCCAGCCATCGCGCGCCAGACGCTGTAGCACTTCACGCAACGTGGTGCGGGTCACGCCGATTAACTCCGACAGCTCGCGTTCGGCAGGCAGAATCGATCCCGGTGGAAAGCGGTTGTTCCAGATACTTTCGATAATATATTCTTCCGCGAAACCCGCAGGGCTCTGGGCCTTAATAACCATAGCGTATTGTTTCCGTTGCGTTCATGACTGCAAAAATTCGGCTCATCATACCAGATGGTTTGGCCCTCACCTAGACTGGCCGCAGCGTAAAATGCTGCTGAAATCGCATTTCTCCTGAAATGAAGCCTTTGATTTACGCTGTTAAGTCCCGGCCACTTTCACAAGGCGGCCGTAACGATACATTTTTTTACATAGCGGCTAAACCACGCCGTTTTCAGCCGCGTAAATTTGCCGCATAGTGGCTGGCACGGCAGCGCTTTTGGTTTACACTGCCGGTTCAACGCTTATTACAGGGATTGATTATGTTGCACTATTTTAATAGCAGTTCTCGCGGTCGTGGTGCCTGGCTACTTATGGCGCTGACGGCTTTTGCCCTGGAAATGGTGGCGCTTTATTTCCAGCACAGATCGGAAGAGCGTCGTGTA
>DOOK01000209.1:0-3648 GCA_003512805.1 Erwinia sp.
CGGCCATGGGTGCGGCGAGAAAGATCCCGGCGGCCAGCGGCGGCAAAACGTGGATCATCAACGTAGGGATCACCCGATCCGGCACGGTCAGGCCAGGCATAACGGCGCGACCCAGCGCGCCGGCCAGATGCATTCCAAACATCAGCACGGTAACCACGACGGTGCCTAGCAGGATACCGCGATGCACGGCCTTACTGTCTTTATAGGAGATGCAACGTACGGCGGTATGGGGCAGGCCGATCACGCCAAAACAGACCAGCACCGAGAAAGAAGCCAGAAAGGTCGGGCTGAGAATATTATCCACGCCGCCGGGCGAAACCAGCTGCGGATCGATCTGCGCCAGCTTCTGTACCGCGCTGTGCATTCCCCCTGCGCTGTGGATCACGGCAAACAGCAGGATAAAAGTACCGAGCAGCATAACTACGCCCTGCAAGGCATCGTTCAGCACGCTGGCGCGAAAGCCGCCAAAAGCAGTATAGAGCGCGATGGCGCCGCCGAAAATCAGCAGGCCGCTGCTGTATGGAATGCCTGCTGCGGTTTCCAGCAGCCGCGCGCCACCGATAAACTGCACGGTCATCGCACCTATAAAGGCCACCAGCAGGCTAAGGCTGGCAAACCAGACCAGCAGAGGGCTGCGGTAGCGTGCATAGAGCATATCGTTCAGCGTCAGTGCGTTATAACGCCGGGCCAGAATAGCGAATTTCTTTCCTAACACACCCAGCGACAGCCAGACGGCAGGCACCTGCACCATCGAAAGCAGTACCCAACCCAACCCATATTTATAGGCGGCACCTGGCCCGCCGATAAACGAGCTGGCGCTGATATAGGTGGTGGTCAGCGTCATCGCCAGCACGAAACCGCCCATCGATCGGCTGCCGAGGAAATATTCGGTAAGAAAGTTACCCTCGCGCCGTTTGCGCATGGCATAGACGGAAAGTGCCGCGACCAGCAGCAGATAGGCAATAAGCGGCAATATGATCTCAGGCTTCACGGTGCATCCTCCAGAGAGATATCGCGAAAGACCCTTTTGAGCATCAGCCAGCAAAAAAAGATAAACAGCAGTGGCACCAGCAAACAGGCCATCTCGAACCAGTGGGGCAGGCCGGTAATGCCGGGCTGGTTGTCGCCGAACCAGGCAGTCAGCGACCAGGCGGCCACATAGGCGACGGCCAGCCAAAACGACCAGCGGGCTTCGCGATGCGCCTGCACAAAGCGTTTTTCCATTTTTCCTCCCGTAACAGGCAAAGAAAAAGGCCGGTCAGACCGGCCTTCCTTTATTACCTCAGGCGAATCAGGTTTCCTGAATGCCGAGTTTTTTCTCCAGGTAATGGATATTGGTGCCACCAATCTGGAAGTTTTCGTCGCTCATGATTTTCATCTGCAGCTCGACGTTAGTCTTGATGCCGTCGATGATCAGCTCCGCCAGTGCGTTCTTCATGCGGGCGATAGCCACTTCACGCGTCTCACCGTAGGTGATCAGTTTGCCGATCATGGAATCATAGTACGGCGGTACGGTATAGCCCGCGTAGATATGAGATTCCCAACGCACACCGAAGCCGCCAGGCGCATGGAAGCGGGTAATTTTACCCGGGCTTGGCAGGAAGGTGTTCGGGTCTTCTGCGTTGATACGGCATTCTACCGCATGACCGCGCACGACCACGTCTTCCTGTTTGATCGACAGCGGCTGACCGGCAGCAATACGCAGCTGCTCTTTAATCAGATAGACGCCGGTAATCATCTCGGTAACCGGATGCTCAACCTGAATACGGGTGTTCATCTCGATAAAGTAGAACTCGCCGTTCTCGAACAGGAACTCAAAGGTGCCCGCGCCACGGTAGCCGATATCAATACAGGCTTTGGCGCAGCGATCGCCGATAAAGCGACGCTGTTCTTCGGTGATGCCCGGTGCTGGCGCCTCTTCGACCACTTTCTGGTGACGACGCTGCATGGAGCAGTCGCGCTCGGCCAGATAGATAGCATGGCCCTGGCCGTCCGCCAGTACCTGGATTTCGATATGGCGTGGGTTCTCGAGGAATTTCTCCATGTAAACCATGTCGTTGTTGAAAGCCGCTTTGGCTTCCGCTTTCGTCATGTTAATGGATTGCTCAAGATCCTTGTCGTGACGCACAACGCGCATCCCACGACCGCCGCCGCCGCCGGAAGCCTTAACGATAACCGGATAACCGATACGTTGAGCAATGGCGCGGTTTTTTTCCATATCGTCGCCCAGCGAGCCGTCAGAACCCGGGACGGTTGGCACGCCGGTTTTTTTCATCGCGGTGATAGCGGAAACTTTATCGCCCATCAGACGGATGGTGTCGGCTTTAGGACCGATAAAGATAAAGCCAGAGCGCTCTACCTGTTCGGCAAAATCGGCATTCTCAGACAGAAAGCCGTAGCCCGGGTGAATAGCCACCGCGCCGGTGATTTCTGCAGCAGAAATCAGAGCAGGGATGTTGAGATAGCTTTTAACCGACGGTGCAGGCCCGATACAAACGGTCTCATCGGCCAGCAGCACGTGTTTCAGATCGCGATCGGCACTGGAGTGCACGGCCACGGTCTTGATGCCCAGTTCTTTACAGGCGCGCAGAATACGCAGCGCGATTTCACCACGGTTAGCAATTACAATTTTTTCCAGCATGGTTCGCCTCGTTATTCGATGACTACCAGCGGCTCGTCAAATTCTACTGGCTGACCGCTTTCGACCAGGATCGCTTTTACCACACCGGACTTATCGGCTTCGATCTGGTTCATCATTTTCATCGCTTCAACGATGCACAGGGTGTCGCCAGCATTAACTTTCTGGCCGACTTCGACAAAGGCTTTCGCGTCCGGGCTTGGCGTGCGGTAGAAAGTACCGACCATTGGTGAACGTACGATGTGGCCACTGATCTCGGCAGCGGCAGGCGCTTCCATCGCTGGCGCGGTGGCTGGCGCAACGGCGGTAGCCAGCGCGGGCTGCGGCTGCATTGGCGCGGCCCAGGCCTGCTGCATCATTGGGTAGCCTGAATTGGCCGGGGAACGACTGATGCGAACGGACTCTTCACCTTCAGAAATTTCCAGTTCAGCAATGCCTGATTCTTCAACCAGTTCGATCAGTTTTTTAATCTTACGAATATCCATTAGTGTGGTTCCGTACTCTGTTTAATTAGATTGTGACAGGCGTTTAACCGCCGTCTGTAAAGCCCAGGAATAACCGTCGACGCCAAGTCCACAAATTACGCCAGCAGCAATATCAGAAAGATAAGAATGATGACGGAAAGGCTCGCGAGCATGCACATTGGACAGGTGGACTTCAATAAACGGGATGCTGACTGCAAGCAGAGCATCACGAAGTGCCACGCTGGTATGCGTATAGGCCGCCGGGTTAATGACGATATAATCGACATTGCCTCTCGCCTCATGAATGCGGTCAATTAACGCATGTTCCGCATTGGACTGCAGATGACTCAGCTTCACATTAAGCGCGTCAGCCTGGGCGGTCAGCCCACTGACGAGATCGGTCAGGGTCGTGTTGCCATACTTCTCCGGCTCGCGAGTGCCAAGAAGGTTCAGGTTTGGACCATTCAAAAGCAGTATGTGAAACTTTTCAGGCATCTTGCTGCTATCTCCTGCGATAATTGAGGCATCGCACAAAATACAACGCGA
>DOOK01000209.1:3812-4804 GCA_003512805.1 Erwinia sp.
CCGATGAAATTTGACCTGTGCGCGGGTTTAAAACCGGGCATTATAACGATTTCAACGCAATTAGCAGCTAAATACTGGTCGTATCAGCGAAGATAATCCACCATTCGCGCAAGAAAGCATCAGGATATGCGGGACGGCGCACGTTTTACCGCAGCCACTGGCGGAATTTCTTATAGCGCCATACCAGCAGGATCAGCGCCAGGAAAGCATATATCCACGGCTGAGGCGAAAACGTTTTTACCGACCACAGATAGTGAATGGGGGCCAGAATCAGCACAATATAGATAGCGTTATGCAGCTTCTGCCAGTTTCTGCCTAATTTTCGCTGTGCCTGTTGAAAAGAGGTCAGCGACAGCAACAGCAGAATGAACCAGCTAAGAATACCCAAGGTCAGATAAGGACGTGAAATCAGCTCCGATCCCAACAGGTTCAGGTTAGCGATACCCAGTTCCAGTAGCGAATAGCTAATGAGATGCAGCGTGGCCCAGGCGAAGCACCACAGCCCAAGCAGACGACGCACGCGAATCAGCAGCGGCTGCTTGCCGTAGCGCGCCAGCGGAGTGACCAGCAGCGTGCCGAGCAGAAACTTTAACGCCATTCTTCCGGTAAAATGCTGGATATCCTTTGCCGGATCGGCGCTGAGCCAGCCCTGATTAACAGAGAGAATGAGCCAGAGAAAAGGTAAAAAACCGGCAAGGTGCAGCAGCACTTTCAGGCCGGTAATCTGTTTGCCCGTCAGACGCACTAGAAGTTCTCCCGCAGGTCTAATCCTTTATAAAGGGAAGCGACTTGCCCGGCGTAGCCGTTAAACAGCAGCGTGGGCTGGCGCTTGACGTCCAGAATGCCGCCGGAGCCGATAAAACGTTCCGTCGCCTGCGACCAGCGGGGATGATCGACGTGCGGATTAACATTGCCATAGAAGCCATACTCATTGGCGGCCAGCAAATTCCAGGTGGTAGGCGGCTGAGCTTTTAGTAGGGTGATTTTCACGA
>DOOK01000208.1 GCA_003512805.1 Erwinia sp.
TGTTCCTGGCGTTTTTCGGCGTGGCGCTGTTTGGTATTGATGTTTCTCCCTGGACGGCCGCCTCGCTGGCGCTGACGCTTTATACCAGCGCCTTTCTGATCGATATCTGGTTTGGCAGCATTAACGCATTGCCGAAAGGACAGTGGGAAGCCTCGCGCTGCCTGGGGCTGTCGGGAGGACAGACACTGTATCGCGTGGTGCTGCCGCAGGCGCTGCGCATCGGCATTGCGCCGACCATCGGTTTTGCCGTGCAGGTGGTAAAAGGCACTGCGCTGGCGTCGATTATCGGCTTTGTCGAGCTGACCAAGGCGGGCACCATCCTCAATAACGTAACTTATCAACCTTTTAAAGTTTTCGGGCTGGTGGCGCTGGGCTACTTCCTGATCTGCTATCCGCTGTCGCGCTACAGCCAGTACCTGGAGAAAAAATTCAATGCCGCTCATCACCATTAATCAGGTACAGAAATATTACGGCGACAACCACGTTTTAAAAGGCGTGGATCTGGATATTGATATGGGTGAAGTCATCTCGATTATCGGCCGCAGCGGATCGGGGAAAAGCACGCTGCTGCGCTGCATTAACGGGCTGGAAGGTTATCAGGAAGGCAGCATCAAGCTGGGCGGTATGACCATTACCGACCGCGACTCACAGGCACGTGAAATCAGTCGTTCTGTCGGCATGGTATTCCAGAACTTCAACCTGTTCCCGCATATGACCGCGCTGGAAAACGTCATGCTGGCACCGAGGCGCGTGTTAAAAAAGAAAGAGGCCGAATGCCGGGAGCTGGCCGCGCAAATGCTGGAAAAGGTGGGCTTAAGCGAGCGAATGAATTACTACCCGGCCAATCTTTCCGGCGGCCAGCAGCAGCGTGTGGCGATTGCGCGAGCGTTGGCGATGACGCCTAAGGTCTTACTGTGCGATGAAATCACCTCGGCGCTCGACCCGGAGCTGGTAGGCGAAGTGCTGAAGGTACTTGAGCAGCTGGCTCGGGAAGGGATGACGCTGATCTTAGTCACACACGAAATGAATTTCGCCCGTGAAGTGGGCGACCGCGTGGTGTTTATGCATCAGGGCCGTGTCTGGGAGCAGGGAGACAGCAAAAGCGTGTTCGCCAGCCCGCAGACGCAGGAACTGAAACAGTTTATCTCATCGGTGCGTGGCCTGAGCTAAGCGCCGGATCTTTAAGAGAAGGAAACGAAATGGATGTAACCCGCTATCCGCAAATCAATCCGCCGCAGCGCCTGTTGATGGGGCCTGGGCCAATTAACGCCGATCCTCGTGTATTACGCGCCATGTCCAGCCAACTGCTCGGGCAGTACGATCCGGCCATGACTCACTATATGAACGAGGTGATGGAACTGTATCGCGGCGTGTTTCGTACGCAGAACCGCTGGACGCTGTTGATTGACGGCACTTCCCGCGCGGGCATCGAAGCCGTGCTGCTGTCGGCGATCCGCCCTGGCGATAAAGTGCTGGTGCCGGTTTTTGGCCGCTTTGGTCATCTGCTGTGCGAAATTGCTCGCCGCTGCCGCGCAGAGGTTCACACTATCGAAGTGCCGTGGGGCGAAGTGTTTACGCCGGATCGGATTGAAGATGCGATCAAAACCGTGCGTCCCCGTTTGCTGCTGACCGTGCAGGGCGATACTTCCACCACCATGCTGCAGCCGCTGGCCGATCTGGGCGGTATCTGTAAAAAATATGGCGTGCTGTTCTACACCGATGCCACTGCCTCGCTGGCCGGAAACGCGCTGGAAACCGATGCCTGGGGGCTGGATGCGGTCTCTGCCGGCATGCAGAAATGCCTTGGCGGGCCGTCCGGGACATCGCCAGTCACGCTAAGCCCTGAAATGGAAGCGGTGATCCGCAAACGCAAATGCGTGGAGGAAGGGATCCGTACCTCGGCGCATCAGGATGGCGATGACGAGATGATCTATTCCAACTATTTCGATCTTGGAATGATCATGGATTACTGGGGGCCGGAACGGTTAAACCACCATACTGAAGCGACGTCAGCGCTCTTTGGCGCACGCGAATGCGCGCGGCTGATTATGCAGGAAGGCCTGGATAACGGCATCGCCCGCCACGAGCTGCATGGCGACGCGCTGCTGAAAGGTATTCAGGGCATGGGGCTGGAAACTTTTGGCGATCTGAAGCACAAGATGAACAATGTGCTGGGCGTAGTGATCCCGCAGGGCATTAACGGCGATCGGGTACGCAAGCTGATGCTTGAGGACTTCGGCATCGAAATCGGCACTTCATTCGGCCCGCTGCACGGCAAGGTCTGGCGTATCGGCACCATGGGCTATAACGCCCGTAAAGACTGCGTGATGCAGACGCTGAGCGCGCTGGAATCGGTGCTGACCTGGCTGGGATATAAAACGCCGCAGGGTGCGGCGATGCAGGCCGCCTGGGATCGCTACGCCGTCGGGAGCCGCTGATGGAACTGATGAATCTTGCCGCCGCGCAGCAGGCGGCGGCCAGGGTGATGGCACGCTGCGATCGCCTGGCGGCAATCAGCGAAACGCCGGACGCGCTGACCCGTGTTTACCTCTCTCCTGAACATCTTCAGGCCAACAGGCTGGTAGGTGACTGGATGGCCGAGGCTGGCATGCGCGTCTGGCAGGACAGCGTTGGCAATATTTGTGGTCGTTATGAAGGGCAGCAGCCTGATGCGCCCGCGTTGCTGCTGGGATCGCATCTGGATACCGTGCGCAATGCGGGCCGCTATGACGGGATGCTTGGCGTAGTCACCGCGATTGAAGCCGTCCGGGCGTTGCACCAGCAAAATCTGCGGCTGCCGTTGGCTGTGGAAATCGTCGGCTTCGGCGACGAAGAAGGAACGCGCTTCGGCATCACGCTGCTGGGCAGTCGTGGCCTGACCGGCAGCTGGCCGGAAAGCTGGGTCAGCCATCCCGACGGCAACAGTATTACCGTGGCGCAGGCAATGGCTGACGTTGGGCTGGATGCACAGGCCATTGGCGAGGCGGCACGTGAGGTAAAAGATATCGTCGCCTATCTGGAGCTGCATATAGAGCAAGGCCCCTGTCTGGAGCAGGAAGACCTGGCGCTGGGCGTGGTTACGGCAATTAACGGTGCGCGCCGTCTGAACTGTCGTTTTACCGGCGAGGCGGGCCATGCGGGCACGGTGCCGATGACGCATCGTAAAGATGCGCTGGCGGCGGCGGCAGAATGGATGGTTTTTATTGAACAGGCGGCACCAAAGCACGGGCCACAGCTGGTAGCAACGGTAGGCACGCTACAGTGCCAGCCGGGCGCGGTAAATGTGATCCCGGGTGAAGTCGCGCTGAGTCTGGACGTGCGGGGGCCGGAAGATCGGGCACTGGCAGAATTGTTGTCAGAATTGCTGACCCAGGCCGAAGCGATAGCGCTGCGGCGCGGCCTGAGCTTTAGTGCCGAAACCTATTATCAGATCCCGGCCACGCGCTGCGACACAAAGCTTCAGGCGGTGCTGAGCCAGGCGGTCACGGCGGTACAGGGACGCTCGCTTTCTTTGCCCAGCGGTGCAGGGCACGGCGCGATTGCGATGGCGGAACGGTGGCCGGTCGGGATGTTATTTGTTCGCTGCGATCGCGGCATCAGCCATCATCCGGCCGAGTCGGTCAGAACGGAAGATGTCGCGAAGGCGGTTCGCGCCTGGACTACAGCGGTCAGTGAGATAGCCATGTCTGCCGGGAGTATCGGAGGTCAGCGTGTCGCCTGAACAGTTTAACCAGGCCCCGGTTGCCGAGGCCAGAAAGCACATCGCCCACTGCGTCGCGCTGGAAAACTGGGTGGAGGGTATGGTGGCCGCACGACCTTTCGCGTCGCTGGACGAACTGCTGCAAACCGGCGAACGACTGGCGAGCGACTGGGACGTTCAGGCGCTGGACAAGGCGCTTTCCGCACATCCACGCATCGGTGAAAAGGCGCGGGGTAGCGACAAAGAGGCCACGCTTTCCAGGGGCGAACAGAGCAGCATGAAAGCGGCTGATGTCGAGTTGAAAGCGGCGCTGCAGGCAGGAAACGCCGCTTACGAACAGCGTTTTGGCCGGGTGTTTTTAATCCGCGCCAAAGGGCGAAGCGCGGCGGAAATGCTGGCCGAGCTGCATCGTCGTCTGGCACATAATCCGCAACAGGAGCAGCAGGAGGCGCTCGGGCAGCTGCGAGAAATTACGCTGCTACGCCTGAAAGAGACGTTTCAATAACCTAAATTTGCAAAGGAAAACGCCATGAGCACGATTACCACCCATATTCTGGATACCGCGCTGGGCAAGCCGGCAAGGGGCGTTGCCGTTTCGCTGGAGCAGAACAGCAGTCAGGGTTGGCTGCCAGTGGCGCAGGGCGAGACCGATGCAGAAGGCCGCCTCAAAGACCTGACCCCCGAGCCGCTGGCACCGGGTCATTATCGTTTAATTGCCGAAATTGGCGACTACTTTGCCGCTGACGGCCGCGACGCGCTCTACGTCAGCGCCCAAATCGATTTTATGCTGTCGGAAACGGGCAGTCATTATCACCTGCCTTTCCTGATTTCGCCATGGTCGTGGTCCACCTATCGCGGCAGCTGACCCCGTTGCTTTGCAGGGCCTGGAGCTGAAGGATGCCAAAAAAAGGCTCGGTAAGCGCGCAGGAAAATCGACCAGGGCCGGAATGTCAGGTCACTTTTTTAAAAAGTAAACTCATCGGCATCGCGCCATGCCGGAAAGCGCTCCCGATATTCCCGCAGCGTCTCCAGCAACAGCTGCGCGTTCAGCACCGCTGGCTGATGCGGTTCGCCAGCCGCCAGGATTTCACCCTGCGGGCTAATGATTCGGCTGTCGCCGCTGTAGCTATGGCCGTTGGCATCATTACCTGTGCTATTACAACCGGCCACATAAGCTTGATTTTCAATAGCCCGCGCCAGCAGCAGCGCCTGCCAGTGCGCCGCTCGTGCTGCCGGCCAGTTAGCGACATACAGCGCCAAATCGTAATCGTTGCGGCTGCGGGAAAACACCGGAAAACGCAGGTCATAGCAAATCTGCGGCAGAATACGCCAGCCGCGAAACGCCACAATCTCACGCTTTTCGCCTGCCAGGTAGTGCTGGTGCTCACCAGCCATACGAAACAGATGACGCTTGTCGTAGCGATGCGCCGTGCCGTTTGGTTCTACCAGTAGAAAGCGATTGACCGCTCCCAAAGGCGTCTGAACGGCAACGCTGCCGCCGATCATCGCGTTTGTTGAGCGAGCTTTATCCTGTAGCCAGGCGATGACACGCGCTTCCGGCAGCGAGCTTTTCGCTGCTTCCATCGCAAAGCCAGTGGTAAACATTTCGGGCAGCAAAATCAGGTCACGGCCTGTTAATCCGGCTAACAGCACGTCAAAAAAACGCAGATTGGCCTCGCCGTCCATCCAGACCAGCGGCTGCTGCAAAACGCTCAGGTTTAAAGCTGACATAGCCGCTCCGCTGCTGCATCCAGCGTGGCTTCCTGTTTAGCGAAGCACAGGCGAATAAGCTTATGGGGGAAAGGCCCGGCACAGAAAACTGACAGCGGGATCGCCGCCACGCCGGCTTCTTTTGTCAGCCATTGACAGAAAGCCACGTCATTCAAATCGGACACGGCGCTGTAGTCGGCCAGCAGAAAATAAGTGCCTTCACACGGCAGGATGCGCAAACGGCTTTTCGCCAGCGCCTGCACAAAACGGTCGCGGCGGGCACGGTAAAACGTTGTCAGTTCGCGGTAATGTTCCGGTTCGGCGTTCAGCATATCGGCCAGCGCCAGTTGCGCAGGGGTGTTGACGGCGAATGTCAGATACTGATGCACCTTGCGCACTTCGGCCGTCAGGGCTGGCGGCGCCACGCAGTAGCCAACTTTCCAGCCGGTCATATGAAAAGTTTTGCCGAACGACGATACGGCAATTGCACGCTCACGCAGCTGGGGGTGTGCCAGCACGCTGGCGTGACCCTCTTTGGCAAAGCAGATATGTTCGTAGACCTCGTCACTCAGCACATAGATTTCCCGATCTTTCACTGCCTGCCACAGCTCGGCGAAATCACTTTTTTGCCAGACCGTGGCGGAAGGATTGTGTGGCGTATTGAGGATAACCAGGCGGGTACGGGGCGTCAGCAGGGCGGCAAATTCTTGCCAGTCGACGCGAAAGGCCGGAGGCTGTAAAGCGATGCGCTTCATCACGCCGCCGGCCAGCGTCACTGCCGGCGCGTAGCTATCGTAGCTGGGATCGAAACAGATCGCTTCATCACCCGGTCGCACCAGCGCGGTGATGGCGGCATATAGCGCCTCGGTGGCGCCTGCGGTTACCGTGATTTCGCTGTTGGCATCGGGGTGATGGCCATAAAGCTCCGCCGTTTTAGCCGCAATCGCTTCGCGCAGCGGCTGCGCGCCGGTCATGGGGGCATACTGATTGGCACCTTCGCTGACATGATGGGCGAGACGCGCTTTCAGATAGTCCGGGCCATCGAAATCCGGGAAGCCCTGAGAAAGGTTAATGGCGTTATGCTGCTGCGCCAGCGCGCTCATTTGCGAAAAAATAGTGGTGCCCAGAGCGGGGAGTTTGCTCTCAGGCGTTATTGAACTCTGGCTCATTATCGGTAACCCTTGCGGAACGTTATGGATATGTTTTAGCCCGTTGCCGCCACTATAGCGTCGATGCTAGTATTTAGCAATCAAGACGCTTAGACGTCTAAACGATAAGGTTATACCGCGCTTAATGCTTGAAAAGGAAGGCTATGACAACATCGCAGTTAGATCAGCTGGTGGCGGCCTGCCACTGGATTGGCGCGAAGGGCTGGGCGCCGGCTACCGGCGGCAATATGTCGGTGCGACAGGACAGCGAGTTCTGCCTTCTTAGCGAATCCGGCAAAGATAAAGGCTCGCTGACCCGCGAGGACTTTATTCAGGTCGCCATCGCTACCAACCATACGCCTTCCGGCCGCAGACCTTCAGCAGAGACAGGATTGCATACGCTGATTTATCGTCTGTTCCCGGAGGCGGGTGCGGTACTGCATACGCACACGGTGAACGCGACCGTGTTATCCAGAATTGAGAAGCGCACTGCACTGGTGCTGCAAGGCTATGAAATGCAGAAAACGCTTGCCGGACAAAGCTCGCATCTGGGTGAGGTTGCCATTGCGCTGTTCGACAACGATCAGGATATTGAGGCACTGGCAAAACGCGTTGAACAGTATGCTGACAGCCATCCGCTGCGCTACGGTTTTCTGCTGCGCGGCCACGGACTGACCTGCTGGGGCAGGGACGTTAACGAGGCGCGTCGGCATCTTGAAGGGCTGGAGTTCCTGTTCCAGTGTGAATTACAGCGTCGACTGTTGGAGGCCAAATGATCCGCGCCATTGTTACCGATATTGAAGGCACCACCAGCGATATACGCTTCGTGCATAACGTGCTTTTCCCCTATGCTCGCCAGAACCTGGCGGCCTTTATGACCGCTTTTCAGCACAGGGAAGAGGTGGCGCAGGTGTTGAACGATCTGCGTGAGGAAATCGCGCAGCCGCAGGCTACGGTAGAGGATCTCATCACCGTGCTGTTCGGGTTTATGGATGAAGACCGCAAATCCACCGCGCTCAAAGCGTTGCAGGGTATGGTCTGGCGCGACGGCTACCTTAACGGCAACTTTACCGGCCATCTCTATCCAGACGTGCTGCCTGCGCTGAAAGCCTGGCAGAAAGACGGGATCGGGCTGTATGTTTATTCATCCGGCTCGGTAGCTGCGCAGAAATTGTTATTTGGCTACAGCGACGAGGGTGATATTACCTCGCTATTCAGCGGCTATTTTGATACGCGCGTCGGGGCCAAGCGCGAAACAGTCTCCTACCGCAATATTGCCGCAGATATCGGTCTGGCGCCGGACGAGCTGCTGTTTTTGTCAGATATTCGTCAGGAACTGGATGCTGCACAGGAAGCAGGCTGGCATACCGTGCAGCTAATCCGTGATGCAGCGGACGACAGCAGCCGACACTCTCAGGTTAACCGGTTTGATCAAATTTCTCTGGAGCCGTTTTTATGAGCGCACTGACCATTTTTACCGACCGCGAAGCGAAAGATCCCATTTGGCAAAGTCACGATGCAGAAGCAATCCGGCAGAAACTGAGCGGAGAAGGCGTACGCTTTGAGCGTTGGGAAGCGGATCGCGATACGGGGGTGGATCCTCAGCCGGAGACGGTGATCGACGCCTATCAGCATGCTATCGATCGGCTGGTGGCGGAAAAAGGCTACCAGAGTTGGGATGTGATCAGTATGCGGGCAGACAATCCGCAGAAAGAGGCGCTACGGGAAAAGTTTCTTGCCGAACATACGCACGACGAAGACGAAGTGCGATTTTTTGTTGAGGGCACGGGCCTGTTTTGCCTGCATCTGGACGGACATATTTATCAAATCCTTTGTGAAAAGAACGATCTCATTTCTGTTCCTGCGGGGACGCCACACTGGTTCGATATGGGGTCTTCACCGCACTTTACCGCCATCCGCATTTTCGACAATCAGGAAGGCTGGGTTGCGAGGTTTACCGGCGACAAGATTGCTGATGCCTATCCGCGCCTGCCGTAAAAGCGAAAACACGGGTTAACGGCAAAATAGCTGGAAATCGCTGTGCAAATGGCGGGAAAAGCCTCAGGTTACAAAATGGCCGGGGCAGGCAAAAGCGTCGGCCTGTCCAGGCAAACACCTCAGACTAACAGGCAAACACCTCATGCCAACAGGCAAACACCTCAGGCCAACAGGCAAACGCCTCAGGCCAACAGGCAAACGCCTCAGGCTAACAGGCAAACGCCTCAGGCCAACAGGCAAACGCCTCAGGC
>DOOK01000089.1 GCA_003512805.1 Erwinia sp.
GATAAGGAGGCGCTTCAGGTGGCTCTGGCCAGAAGCGGGAAGCCGTGGTGTTGATGTGTGATGCGACCGGTCTGTCGCAACGTCGTGCCTGCAGACTCACAGGTTTGTCCCTTTCGACCTGCTGCTATGACGCTCAGCGTCCGGCGGCTGATGCCCATTTATCAGAGCGCATGACTGAACTGGCACTGGAGCGCAGGCGTTTTGGCTACCGCCACATATGGCAGTTACTGCGCCGTGAAGGGCTTATGGTTAATCACGAGCGCGTGTACCGCCTTTGTCATCTGAACGGGCTGGGCGTTAAACGCAGACGTCGTCGTAAAGGGCTTGCAACAGAACGTCTGCTGCCGCTCCGCCCGGCGGCGCCCAACATGACCTGGTCGATGGATTTCGTCATGGGTGCGCTGGCTACCGGTCGCAGGATCAAGTGCCTTGCCTGCGTCGATGACTTCATAAAGGAATGCCTGACGGTTACTGTTGCCTTCGGGATTTCGGGCGTGCAGGTCACGCATATTCTGGACAGCATTGCGCTGTTTCGCGGCTATCCGGCTACCATCAGAACCGATCAGGGCCCGGAGTTTACCTGCCGCGCGCTCGATCAGTGGGCCTTTGAGCATGGAGTGGAGCTGCGACTTATCCAGCCCGGCAAGCCGACACAGAACGGATTTATTGAGAGTTTTAACGGACGCTTTCGCGATGAATACCTGAATGAACACTGGTTCAGCGACGTCAATCATGCCAGGAAAACCATCAGCGAATGGCGTCAGGATTATAACGAATGTAGCCGCACTCCACGCTGAATTATCAGACGCCGTCTGAATTTTCAGCGAGCTGGAGAAAGGGTAATTCTGAGAGTGAAGGATCTGACATTACTAACTGAGCCTTGTATTTAATTCTGAGGGCTGGTCACCCAGTCTATTCAACAATACGCTGTCCGATGAACCAGACTGGCGTATGCGCTTCAAAGAATTGAGACTAGATTTAGCCAATTCTCATCCTCTCTGAAATAAGTTCACTACATTGCTGGTGGCCAGCTCAACATGATTAACCCTGTTTTCCCACTGTTCTAATGCCCTTCTTTTCTCTACAAGATAATCATAACGGTCATAGTGCTTTGAGCTGACATCCTGTAATGCATGGTTTTGAATGCGGTCGCGCAACTCTTTGGATACACCGATTTCGCCCATCAGCGTTTTACAGGTCCTCCTCAAATCTCTCGCAACAAAAACCGGATGATCAGGGAAATGCTCGCGATAATAGATGATTGCCTGCGCAAAGCTGTCAGTACGAAGATGCTTGCCCGCATCCAGTCGCTGCGAGAAGATAAACGGACTATCGTTAACGTTTTCCACCTTCAGCCTTTCAAGAATTTCTACCGCTGAATCTGTTAAGGGAACGAGATGGTCACGCTTGTTCTTTGATACATCAGCGACGATCAACAGCGTTCTTTCTTCCCAATTAACGGCATCCCACCGACTGGAAGCCAGTTCATGCGGGCGCTGACCACCAGCGTAAACACATAAATTAAGCAGCAAGCTCACCGTGCAGCCAACGCTTGGCGTTTTGGGAAAGTCACCCATCAGCTGTTGCAGCTCATTCAACTTCAGCCAGTTGGTTCCCGCTTTCTCTGCTGCCGACTGCTTAGGGATGACGCTCACCGGGTTCATCTCAAGTCCAAACATCACGTTCTGCTGGTGGTTGGCCGGATCGTTGTCCGCTTTGAGCCCGTAGTTGAAAGCTGCCATCAGATAAGAGCGCACACGGTTCGCTTCAACGCTCGCCCCGCGCTGAATGATGGCAGACAAAATCTGTTTAATATGTAGCGGTGTGACTTCGTTAGCTTTCGTATCTTTGGCGATAAAGGAATAGGTCTCCTTTTCCAGACGGTATAGCACCTGCTGCCATGTCCGCTTTCCATCTTCCCGCATTTTGTTGGTGTAGCCCTGAATAAGCTGCTCGATGCTGCCCTTTAACTGTTCAGCACGCTTTTGCTTTTCCAGCGCAATTTCCTGTTCAGCCTTTTCGACCTTAGGGTTCTTACCTTCCTTCAGCGTACCAGCATAACCTTTAGCAAGCTGACGAGCCTGAGCTAACGACATTTCAGGGTAACGACCTAACTGAATAAAGTGGCGCTTAGCATCCCAGTAGTAGCGATAGTAGAAAACTCGCTGCCCTGATGGCTCAACTTTAACGCCCAGACGCCCTGCTCCGCGCTCACCACTCTTGTCCCAAACCTGATAAGCCGAATCGCGAGCTTTAAGGCCGCGCACCATTGAGTCCGTTAGATTGTCTGCCAAAAGAGAGTCCTTACAAGAATTATATTGCTGTTTTCTGGGTGATGTAGCAGGTGACGTAAGGATGATACTGAAAGCAAATACCCGGCACAACATGAAACGACATGTCGTCGATAACATACTGTTTTAAAACTATTAAAATCAAAATATGGTTAAAAATGAAAAATGATGAAACAAGCTATTCATATGACTCATAATCGCTTGGTCACTGGTTCAAGTCCAGTAGGGGCCACCAGATTTTACCTGTTAAATCAGGCAGTTAAGCCACCTTTCAGAGGTGGCTTTTTTGTTTGTGCGGTGGTCATTGGCAGCAAAATGGCAGCACCTTTTTTTTCTTCATGCGAAAAAAAACCTGCCGAAGCAGGTTGCTGTGATTTCTTTTCACATCCAAAGCGTGCCCTGGAGACTCCGATCGGGATGCGGCGGAACCTCTTTTACAGTTCCCGGTTTCATAATAATTTCTGCTACCGTCTCGTGAGATTTAAACGTACAGCCGCAGTTAATGTTCTGGCACTGGTTGTAACGCTCTTTGGTTGTCTTTGAAACCTGAAAGCTACTGCGTGTGTGTGAGGCCTTCCCGCACAAGGGACAATTCATCATAATGTTTTCTCCAAACCCAAATGAGATTAATTTTACTCAATAAACCCATTATGAGATAGAGTTATTCCATTTCAAGTGAATCAATTTTCACTTCAAGTTCAATATGCGTAGTAAATCCACTGTCAGCGCTCAAACTATGTGTCAGCGTTGTGATGATCCATTCTCCTTTATCTATCTGCTGCTTAAAACCGCTGACCTTTACCGGCATTTCTGTATAAAGATCCGCGCGTCCCTTCGCCAGCTGTATGGAAAACGTCGCTGCACCGCGCTGCAGGCGCTCCCAGTTCATTTTGGCCGCCCGCTCTGCATTGCCCCGGTTCGCGTAAGTGCGGCTCAGTACGAGCACGTTTTCATCCGTGCCGATGAGGTAATCGCCCTGCTTCGCCTCCGGTTCCTTTTTCTTCTTCACCGGGGCTTTACGTCGCCTGCGCTTCACCTTCGCCACCGGCTTCTTTGCCGGTTCGCGGGTGTGCAGCCAGCTGGCAATCACGCCTGTGTAGGCGTCCCGGTCCGCCAGGGTGAAGCGGTGGCCGTCCCCGTCCCTGCGTTGAAGGGTGATAACCGGCAGCGCTTTGCCGCTTGCCGTTTTCCCCTGCCCCTGGCGGATAAACAGCAGATTACCGTCCTTGACGCAGGCCACCGCACCGCACTGTTTAGCCAGGCGCATCAGAAAGCTGGCATCTGATTCGTTGGTCTGATCAAGATGGTCAATTTCTGTCGCGGCCATATCCTCACCCATCGCCGCTTTCAGCTTATGCCGCCCGGCGATATCCCTGACAATTTCGCCCGCTGTGGTTTTGTGCCAGGACTTCTCCCGCTTCGTGTTCAGGGTCTGCCGGAAGTCAGCGCTGCGCGCCCGCAGCGTCAGGCGGTCAGGCGTGCCGCTGTGCTCGATTTCATCAACCGTATAGCTCCCTTTCGGAAAAAGTGCCTCTCCCTGCCAGCCCAGCGACAGCGACAGCATGACGCCCCGGCGCGGCAGCTGCAGCTGGCCGTCCGCATCGTCCAGCTCGATGTCCAGCTGGTCCGCCTCAAAACCCCGGTTGTCGGTGAGCGTCAGGCTCAGCAGGCGCTTTTCCAGCTTCTGCGTGATGTCTGCCCCATCCATCGTCAGCCGGAAGGCGGGGGAATTTTGCTGGCCGTTAATCCACGGGGTTGTCATCATGAGAATAACCCTCCCGCTGCGGCGCTGACCTTACCGGCTGCGGTAACTGCGGCGCCCTGCATGGCAGACAGCTGATCGCTGAGGCTGCCGAACATCTCGCCTAGCGATTCATCGGTGCGCTTCAGCGTCAGCGTGAATTCAATGCGGCGGCACACGCCGCTGCTGAAGAACTCCGCTTTGGTCTGACTCAGGCTTTCAATCACGAACATGCCGTAAATCGTCCCGCTGCCCTCAATAAGCGGCCACGCGCGGCCCAGCTCTGCAATCTGCTCCAGCACAAACAGCGACAGCCTGCCGCCGGTAATCTCTGGCAGCAGCACGCCGGAAAGTATCAGCGTGTCGTTGTCCGGGCCTAAGAACTGCAGCGACGGCCTCACGCCTACGCGGCTGTTTGATGGGAAACGCCAGCTGCGGTGATACTGCAGTTCCTGATAGGGCACCGTCCTCAGCATGAAAACAAATAAGCCCAGCGTCATCATCATTCCTCAAATCCTCCCCTGTCCCGGTAACTGCTGCGGGCGCGGGCCCGCGCCTGCCGCTCTTTTGCCTCCAGCCTGCGCATTACCTCATCAACAAGATCCTGCTGGTTCTGGCCCGGCTGCTGAACTATGGTGATGGGTGCGTGAATGCTGACCGGTGCCACACTGCCACCGGCAGACGTCTGACTTGGTGCTTCTTGCCGGTACGCCTGCGCGGGCAGGCTCAGCGGGTGCAGCGGCTGAGCCTCCGCTGTCGTTCCGGCACCGCCCAGCGTCAGCGCCGCCAGTGCCGCCAGCCGTGCGGTCCTCCGGCGGTTGGTCACGTTCGCCGGACCGCTGACCAGCTCCGGTCCGTTCTCACCGGCCACACCAAACTTGCCGGACGGGATAAAGCCGCCACTGTCGTACATGCCCGCAAACGCCGGAAAACCGCCCGGCGGCAGGGATACACCGCCCCCCGTTTTTGCCTGCGCCGCGCGCGGCAGCTGCGGGCCGCCGGACTTATCGGTGCCCGGCTTCAGAAAATCCGGCAGATAGTCGGTCAGTGACGACAGCTTGTTTTTAATCGCATCCCATTTCTGGCTGATGCCCGCCATCAGTCCGTCAATCATCTGCGATCCGGCTTCCTGAAAACGCGCAGGCAGCGCCTTCACACCGGAAACAATTTCCGCCCACTTTGTGCTGATGTAGGTGCGGATTGCGGTCCACACGCTGCTGACCTTTGTGCTAATCGCGTCCCACATGGCGGAAAGCTTCGGCCCCAGGGTGCCCCAGTTCTTCCAGATAATAAAAGCTCCGGCAGCGATCAGCCCAATAACGGCCAAAATCGGGTTCGCGAACATCAGTCTTCCCAACCACAGCACGCTTTTCCCCACGATGCCGAGGCCGCTTTTAATCAGCCCGAAGGCGCTGAATGCTTTTATCCCCAGCACGTTAAAGCTGAGTCGAAGCAGCGCCATCGGCCCCAGCACCGCAGCAAGGCCGATCATGAGTGTACCCAACGCCAGCACAATCACGGATATGACCGCCGCTGCCTTTACCAGCGTTCCCGCCAGCTCCTTGTTGTTTTCCACCCAGCGACGGGTCACGCCGGTGACTTTTTTCACCATGTTCATGATGTCCATGAGCGGCGTGCGCAGCGAGTCGCCCAGGCCGCTCATGGTGTTGGAAACGCCGGTTTTGGTCAGCATCCACTGCGCGGAAAGCGAGTCCTTATTAATGTCTGACTCTTTCTGCATGGAGCCTTTCGCCCCGTCGCCCTGCATCAGTTGCAGCTGTCGCCTCAACTCCGGCATGTTGTTAGCGAGTTTGGCCGCATCCTTGCCGAACTCCTTACCGAAAACCATCGTCATGGCCGTTAGGCGCTTATCAGCAGGCAGGTTATTCACCTTTTCCAGCACGCGCTGGATAGTTCCCATCGCGTCCGTGGTCATCTGCTTTTCAATCTTTGCCGGATCGAGTTTCAGCAGCGCCATGCCACCCATAAACGACTTGCCCTGCATGGTCGCAACGGACAGCGCGCGCACCATAGCGTTCGCTGCACTGGCGGCGGTTTCCGATGTTGCGCCCAGGCTGAGGAATGTTGAGCCAAGCGCGGCGGCCTTGCGGTAGTCCAGCCTGTCAGCCACGCCGCCCATACGCTGCAGCACGTCGATGATGTCCGAACCTTTGGACATGGCGTTATCGTCCAGGTAGTTCAGCGCATCGCCCAGCTGCTCAATGTTGCGTGTGGGGATTTTGTACAACTGCGCAATCTTGCCCAGCCCTTCAGCCAGCTCACCGGCGGGCAGCTCAAACGCGGTAGACGCCTTCGCCGCCGTGGTGGCAAAGGCCATCAGGTCGCGCTTCTGGTCCTCATAGGAATCATTCTGGTTTGTCACGCCCATGCGCGCGCCGCCCTCAACCAGTGCGGCGTAATCCACCGCGCCGTTTTCCATCGGCAGCTGCTCACTGGCGGCTTTGATGGCGGCCTGCATGTCATAGAACTGCTTTGTACGGTTGCCGCTATCGTCGCGAAGCACGTTGACCTGCTTTGCAACACCCTTCATGGCGTCTTCCATTGCCGCTGAAGACTTCACGGCGGCCAGCACCGGCGCGCCCATTGCCAGCCCGGCGGCAGACGTTGCCGCACCGGCACCGGCCACGCGATCGCGCACCTCAAGCGATCGGGAATATCGCTCGCGTACCGCGCTCAGTTTTGCCTGCCGTTCTCCCAGCTTTTTAAGCGCCAGCTGCTGCCGGTCAATGGCGGCGCGCGCCTCGTCCGACTGACTTTTAAGATCGCGCTGTGCCTGGCTCAGTTTCTTCGTGTCTATACCGGCAGCGCCCAGCGCCTCACGCTGACGCTGCACCGACAGGCGCAGCCCGTTGTAAGTCTGCTGCAGCTGGCTGGCGCGGTTTTTTGCCTGCTCCAGCACGCGGGCCTGCGCGGCGGTAGGCTTATTTGTTTCCGTAAACTGCACGGCCAGCCGCGCCGCTTCTTCGCGGGCGGCTTTAAGGTTATTCGCGGTAATGGCAAGCTGTGAGCGGGTCTTGCGAAAGCCGTCGATACGCCCGGCCTGAGCATCCAGCCCTTTGAGGGTGTTGCGCGTGTCACGCAGTGTGCCAGCCAGCTCTCGCGTGCTGTCGCGGGCGCTGCGGAAGGGGCGCGTCAGCTTATCGACCGCGCCCAGAACGACCTGCAAACGCAGATTTTTATCACTCATCGCTGGCCCTGTGTCGCAGGATTGCTTTGTGCCGCCACTCAAGAACCTCGGTCAGCGTCATGGACTCGGTAACGGAGGGCGGCCAGTGAAAGACGGTGGCGATATCCGCCACCAGATCGTCTACCGTCAGGCCGTCGCTAAATCCGACAGGACCGACTTCTTCAGCAAAAAAGTGACTACCTCTACCGACAGGCTCACCAGATCGGCGGGGTCCATTTCGTTAATTTCCGCTGTGGTCAGCGCCGGGGTGGTGATACGCGGCAGCACGGTGATCAGTGCATTCACGTCCATGTCCAGCAGCGCCTGCAGGCGGGTGCCGCGCAGCGCACCGGACTGCGGCTTGCGCACGGTGACGGAGGTGATTTCTGTTTTACCGCGCAGGATCGGGGTGTCCAGCTCAACGGTTTTTTCATTTGGAGCGGTTTTATCAGTCATGCTGCTTTTCCGTTAAAAAGAGAGATAAGCGGCAGGCTTAGCGCCTGCCGGGGTGATTACAGGCCCAGCGCGTTGCGGTGCGCTTCCATCATGTCGGTCCCGCCCACGATTTCGATCATGTTTACCAGATCGCACTCATAGAGCACTTCACCGTTGATGGTCAGCTTTGCGTAACTGTTGGTGCCGGACACTTTGGTGGTGCTGGATTCGCCGGTTTTCCATTCGCCGGAATCCAGCTCTTTATAGCGTCCGCGCGTGACCAGCTCGACCGCCTGCACTTCGCCGGTATCGTCGCGCTGAATGGAGCCGGTAAAGCGCAGCTGAATGCCGTCCACGGTGGTGGTGCCCATCTGCTTAAACAGCTGCGATTCAGTGCCACCAATGGTGAATTCCGTGTCCAGCGCGCCATCGTCCAGGCCCATGTCGATGTCCACAGCACCGGCCATGCCACCACCGCGATACTTCTCAAACTTGCGGGTGAATTTCGGCAGCGTCACGGACTCAACCAGCCCCTGCCAGTTGTTGCCTGCGTTGAACATGTTCAGATGCTTGAGTTTGCGGGGTAATGCCATCTTTCCGTCTCCTTATGCGCTGACGCGGCTGCTGAAGTCGACCAGGTACTGGTCAGTGATGCGCTGGCGCAGCAGCAGATTTTCCAATGGCGGCACCGGCGTATAGTCATAGTCAATCAGCAGCTTGCCCGCCTTAAGCGTGTCCTTGTCGTTCACGCTCTCGTCCAGCCAGCAGTCCGCGCCAATCAGATAGCCTTGGTTTACCAGGCTGCGCAGCTTCGCGCGGA
>DOOK01000087.1:0-5174 GCA_003512805.1 Erwinia sp.
TAGAAAGGAATACAGCCGGTATGGAACGCTTCGCCGCCGCGGATAGGGCTGCCCAGCGCACGGATGCGGCCAGCGTTGATGCCGATACCGGCGCGCTGGGAAACATATTTCACAATGGCGCTGGAGGTCGCGTAGATGGAATCCAGGCTGTCGCCGCACTCGATCAGCACGCAAGAGCTGAACTGGCGGGTCGGGGTACGCACGCCGGACATAATCGGCGTCGGCAGGGAAATTTTAAAGGTGGAAATCGCGTCGTAAAAACGTTTTACGTAATCCAGACGCGTCTCACGTGGATAGCCGGAGAACAGGCAGGCCGCCACCAGAATATAAAGGAACTGCGCGCTTTCGTAGATATCGCCACTCACGCGGTTCTGCACCAGATATTTGCCTTCCAGCTGCTTAACGGCAGCATAAGAGAAGTTCATATCGCGCCAGTGGTCGATAAAGCCGTCCATCTGCTCGAACTCTTCCACGCTGTAATCTTCCAGCAGATGGCGATCGTATTTACCCAGATCGACCATGTGCTTCACCTGATCGTAAAGCTTCGGTGGCTCAAACTGGCCGTACGCTTTTTTACGCAGGTGGAAGATAGCCAGACGCGCGGCCATGTACTGATAGTCCGGCGCATCGCGAGAGATCAGGTCGGCAGCGGACTTAATGATCGTCTCGTGGATGTCGGAGGTTTTGATGCCTTCGTAAAACTGAATATGGGAACGCAGTTCAACCTGAGAGACGGAAACGTTTTGCAGACCTTCTGCAGCCCAGTCAAGCACGCGGTGGATTTTATCCAGATTGATGCGTTCGGTGCGGCCATCGCGTTTAGTGACAAGCAGGCTCTGATTCATGTGGCGTTTTTATCCTGTCCGTGAGATCGAAAATATCCCCCGTTTATACACAGACTGCTCAGGTGTGAGTAACTCTGTGGATAAACACTATATATAGGGGGTGGATGAAGTATTGATAACAATATGGTGGTTATTTTAGTAATTTCTGCGATCTTAACAAGCCTTGACGCAGCGGCAATTTTACTGATCGCAGGCTGGCCGTTTTCCTAAGTCCGCGTTTCTCAAGGCCCTGGGTCCATGTCAACAGGGCGAGAAAATTTTTCTTATTTTTCCTGACCGCGGGATCTTTGTGCACCCTTGATTCACCGCCCTTTTTTTTGGACAAAAAGTATACTTCAGATGCGGAAAAGATCCTGGATAATGGTGAAAAAAGCGACTTATGCACGAATTAAATTTCAGGCGGCCAGCGATAAGAAAATCCGATAAAGGTGGAGGGGGAAAAAAGTGCGGTAGGCGAAATGGCGACAGGCCGCGCAGGGCCAGAAAAAATTTCCCTTAAGAAACAGTGTTCTTAAGGGAAGGGGCCTTATTGCGCAGGGCGGTGGGTATGGACCATGTAATTTACGTCCACGCCTGGTGCCAGCTTGAATTTGTTCGTCAGCGGGTTGTAATGCAGGCCAATCATGTGGCGCTCGCGCAGCGACGTTTCATCTACCCAGTTCAGCAGTTCGCCAGGACGGATAAATTTTTTAATATCGTGGGTGCCGCGCGGCACCATACGCAGCACATACTCCGCGCCAACGATCGCCATCAGCCAGGATTTGCTGTTGCGGTTAAGGGTGGAGAAAAAGACTTCTCCGCCGGGCTTCACCAGCTTCGCACAGGCATGCACTACCGAACGGGGATCCGGCACGTGTTCCAGCATCTCCATACAGGTCACCACGTCGTACTGACCGGCAAACTGCTCCGCGTGCTCTTCAACGGTTTGCTGAACGTAATCGACCTTAACACCGCTTTCCAGCGCGTGTAAGCGAGCAATTTCCAGCGGTTCCGCGCCCATATCCAGACCGGTAACCTCGGCACCTTCACGCGCCATGCTTTCCGCCAGAATGCCGCCACCGCAGCCCACGTCCAGTACCTTTTTGCCGAACAGGCCGTCGCTGTGTTGCGCAATATAGCCCAAGCGCAGCGGATTAATACGGTGCAGCGGTTTAAACTCGCCTTCCAGATCCCACCAGCGCGAGGCGACAGCCTCGAACTTGGCGATTTCCTGATGATCCACGTTAGCCGTGGCGCTGTTTTGCTCTGCCTTCATTGTTTCTTACTCCCTGGAAGTTTGGCTTCATTATACATCTTTCCGCAGGCGAGCGGCCGACAGGATAAAAGCGCGTGATTAAAGCGGACGGAACGACGCTTTCCGTTCACCACAGAGCCTAAAGGTGATATACTTTCGCACCTTTAAATCCGGGTATAATTTAGAAGGAAAGCGCCTCCATGAGTGACCTGGCCAGAGAAATCACACCGGTCAATATCGAAGAAGAGCTAAAGAACTCTTACCTTGATTATGCCATGTCGGTCATCGTTGGCCGTGCATTGCCAGACGTCCGCGATGGCCTGAAGCCAGTCCACCGTCGCGTGCTTTTTGCCATGAACGTGCTGGGCAATGACTGGAACAAACCTTATAAAAAGTCAGCCCGTGTTGTCGGCGACGTTATTGGTAAATATCACCCGCATGGTGATACCGCCGTGTATGACACTATCGTGCGTATGGCGCAGCCTTTCTCGCTGCGCTACATGCTGGTAGACGGCCAGGGTAACTTCGGTTCCGTTGACGGCGACTCCGCCGCGGCAATGCGTTACACCGAAGTGCGCATGTCAAAAATCGCTCACGAGCTGCTGGCGGATCTGGAAAAAGAAACCGTCGACTACGTGCCGAACTACGACGGCACCGAGCAGATCCCGGATGTGATGCCAACCAAAATCCCGAACCTGCTGGTTAACGGCGCATCGGGCATTGCCGTGGGCATGGCGACCAACATTCCGCCGCACAACCTAACGGAAGTGATCAACGGCTGCCTGTCGTATATCGAAGATGAGAACATCAGCATTGAAGGGCTGATGGAACACATCCCGGGGCCGGACTTCCCGACCGCTGCCATCATTAATGGCCGTCGTGGTATCGAAGAAGCCTACCGTACGGGACGCGGCAAAATTTATATTCGCGCGCGTGGCGAAGTGGAAGTGGATGCCAAAACCGGCCGTGAAACCATCATTATTCATGAAATTCCTTATCAGGTGAACAAAGCTCGCCTGATCGAGAAGATGGCAGAGCTGGTGAAAGAGAAACGTCTGGAAGGGATCAGCGCGCTGCGCGATGAATCCGATAAGGACGGGATGCGCATCGTGGTTGAAGTGAAGCGCGATGCGGTGGGTGAGGTGGTGCTGAATAACCTCTACTCGCTGACCCAGCTGCAAACCTCTTTCGGTATCAATATGGTGGCGCTGCATCAGGGCCAGCCGAAGATCATGCCGCTGAAGGATATTCTGGAAGCCTTCGTGCGTCACCGCCGCGAAGTGGTGACGCGCCGCACCATTTTTGAGCTGCGTAAGGCTCGCGATCGTGCGCACATCCTTGAAGCGCTGGCCATTGCGCTGGCTAACATCGATCCTATTATTGAGCTGATCCGTCGTGCGCCAACGCCTTCGGAAGCCAAAGCGGGTCTGGTGGCACGTCCGTGGGAACTGGGTAACGTTACCGCCATGCTGGAACGCGCCGGCGACAACGCGGCTCGTCCGGAGTGGCTGGAAGAAGAATACGGCATTCGCGACGGCCAGTATTACCTGACCGAACAGCAGGCCCAGGCGATTTTGGATCTGCGTCTGCAGAAGCTGACCGGCCTGGAGCACGAAAAGCTGCTGGACGAGTACAAAGAGCTGCTGGAGCAAATTGCCGAGCTGATTCGCATTCTGGAAAGCGCCGAGCGCCTGATGGAAGTGATCCGCGAAGAGCTGGAGCTGGTGCGTGACCAGTTTGGCGACAAACGCCGCACGGAAATCACCGCCAACACCGCTGATATCAATATCGAAGATCTGATCAACCAGGAAGATGTGGTCGTCACTCTGTCGCATCAGGGCTACGTAAAATATCAGCCTCTGACGGATTACGAAGCGCAGCGTCGCGGCGGCAAAGGCAAGTCGGCCGCCCGCATCAAGGAAGAAGACTTTATTGACCGTCTGTTGGTGGCTAACACCCACGATACGATCCTCTGCTTCTCCAGCCGTGGTCGTCTCTACTGGATGAAGGTTTATCAGCTACCGGAAGCGAGCCGTGGCGCACGTGGACGCCCTATCGTCAACCTGCTGCCGCTGGAAGCGAACGAGCGTATCACCGCTATTCTGCCGGTGCGTGAGTATGCAGAAGGCTGGAACATCTTTATGGCGACCGCCAGCGGCACCGTGAAGAAAACCGCGCTGACCGAGTTCAGCCGTCCACGCAGCGCCGGTATTATCGCCGTCAACCTGCGTGAAGACGATGAGCTGATCGGCGTGGCTCTGACCAACGGCAACGATGAAGCGATGCTCTTCTCTGCGGCGGGTAAAGTCGTGCGCTTCGCCGAGAGTGCAGTGCGTGCGATGGGCCGTACCGCCTCGGGCGTGCGCGGCATCAAGCTGGCGGAAGGCGATCGTGTTGTTTCGCTGATTGTGCCACGTGATGATGGCGCTATCCTGACGGTAACGCAGAACGGCTACGGTAAGCGTACCGCTAACAGCGAATATCCGACCAAGTCTCGTGCGACTCAGGGCGTGATCTCCATTAAGGTCACCGATCGCAATGGTCCGGTTATCGGCGCGGTTCAGGTTGTCGACAGCGATCAGATCATGATGATCACCGATGCCGGCACGCTGGTGCGTACCCGTGTCTCTGAAGTCAGCGTGGTAGGGCGTAATACCCAGGGCGTCATTCTGATCCGGACTGCGGAAGACGAAAACGTGGTGGGTCTGCAGCGCGTGGCCGAACCGGTAGCAGAAGAAGAGCTGGATGCTATCGACGGTAGCGTGGCCGAAGGCGACGAGGACATTGCGCCGGAAGTGATTGAAGACGACGCGCCGGAAGGCGACGAAGAGGAGTAATCTCCCTCGTCTCAGGTGCTAAAGGCCGGTTCAGTGAACCGGCCTTTTTTATGCGCGGCGGAAAAGTCAGCAGGCCAGGTAAAATTAACGCCCGCAACCCGGCCGCCCCTCCTTTATACCGTAAGCTCCTTTACGCGATGGCCCGGATGAACCTGCCTGAAAGCGGGTCGTGCTGGCGCGAGAAAAGGGGGCTTTGATGCCTCTTTGCTATTCCGCTAACGGTTATTCAGGAAAGTCTCAGGTTAGCAGCCTGTTTTA
>DOOK01000087.1:5387-6960 GCA_003512805.1 Erwinia sp.
AGCCTGTTTTACGCAGAAAACAGCGCGTTGAACGTACGGGTAACTGGCTTTTTAACCGCTCTGGCGGTACTGTAGCGGGATCGTATTTGTTACTCTGACCAGCCGCCACTGTAGGTTCCGTTTGAAATATTTAGTCTCGTTCAGAACAACGTTAAGGATCTCCCGCTATCTGTTCCGGGCACTGGCGCTGATGCTCTGGACGCTCGGCGCGCTGCTCACGACCTTTTATATTATTAGCGTGCTGCACGAGAAAGAAGCGCAGGTACGGCAGGAGTTTAACGCCAGCTTTGAGCAGGCGCAGTGGTACGTGCGGCATTCTGCCGACGTGACGCGTGAGCTGAAATATATTGCCGAAAACCGGCTGAACGCCTCCGCCAACGGCCTCAACGTGCTTAACGGCGTGTTCCCCGGTAAAACCGCACCGCCACAATTTTATCCGCTTTATTCTGACTCTGACTGCAGCGCCATGAGCGATGTCTGGCGCAATTCGCTGGAGTCCCTGAGCTATTTCCTGCACTACTGGAAAGCCAATTTCGCCTCGGCCTACGATCTGAACCGGGTGTTCTTTATCGGCGGCGAAAGCCTGTGCATGGCGGACTTTGGGGTCGGCAACGCCTCCGCCAATCGTGAGCGAGCACTGAAATCGCTGCACGAGCGCATTATGAAATACCGTAGCGGTAATGCAGAAGAGCGCAAAAACAGCATCTTCTGGGTCGCGCCTTCCAACCAGCCAGCCGTGGGCTACTACTATATGGTGACGCCGGTTTATGTCGCCAGCAAAATGACGGCGTTGCTGGGCATTGAGCAGACCCTCCGCCTGGATGATTTTGTGGTGCCGGGCAGCTTCCCGGTCAACGCCATGCTGCTGGATACCAATAATCAGCGCGTGCTGACTTCTTCCCGTCCGGGCGGTGCTGTCGCGCTGGACGATCTGCCCGACGACAGTATCTGGTTCGGCTATATCAACGGCTACAAACAGCTGGTGCTGAAGAAAAAGCTGGCGCCATCTTCCCTGACCATGGTCTATTCGGTGCAGACCAACGAAATGGTTGAAAAGCTGAAGATGCTGATCATCAACGCCATTTTGCTCAACGTCATCAGCGCCATTATCTTATTCACGCTGGCGTGGCTGTTTGAACGACGGATGTTTTTGCCGGCCGAAGATAATGCCCATCGTCTGGAAGAGCACGAGCAGTTTAACCGTAAAATCGTGGCTTCGGCACCGGTCGGTATCTGTATCCTGCGCACCAGCGACGGCACCAATATTCTCAGTAACGAACTGGCGCATAACTACCTTAGTATGCTCACCCAGGAAGACAGACAGCGCCTGACCGAAATTATTTGCGGCCAGCAGGTTAACTTTGTCGACGTGTTAACCGGCAGCAATACGAATCTCCAAATCAGTTTTGTTCACTCGCGCTACCGTAATGAAAATGTGGCGATTTGCGTGCTGGTGGACGTCAGCGCCCGCGTCAAAATGGAAGAGTCGCTGCAGGAAATGGCGCAGGCCGCCGAGCAGGCCAGCCAGTCGAAATCCATGTTCCTGGCCACGGTCAGCCACGAGCTGCGCACG
>DOOK01000087.1:7127-10520 GCA_003512805.1 Erwinia sp.
CACGAGCTGCGCACGCCGCTGTACGGCATTATCGGTAACCTCGATCTGCTGCAAACCCGCGCGCTGCCGAAAGGCGTAGAGTCGCTGGTGACGGCGATGAACAACTCCTCCAGCCTGCTGCTGAAAATCATCAGCGATATTCTCGACTTCTCTAAAATTGAATCCGAGCAGCTGCGTATAGAACCACGTGAGTTCGCGCCGCGCGAGGTCATCACCCATATCGCTTCTAACTATCTGGCGATGGTGGTGAAAAAACGGCTCACGCTCTGGTGCTTTATCGACAGCGACGTGCCGGTCACGCTGGATGGCGATCCGATCCGTCTTCAGCAGGTTATCTCTAACCTGTTGAATAATGCCATTAAGTTTACCCATACCGGCGGCATTATTTTGCAAGCCTATGTGAAAGAGGGCTATCTGGCTTTCCGCGTACGCGATACCGGCGTCGGCATTCCGGCCAGGGAGATTACCCGCCTGTTTGACCCGTTCTTCCAGGTAGGTACCGGCGTGCAGCGTAATTTCCAGGGCACCGGGCTGGGACTGGCTATCTGTGAAAAACTGATCAATATGATGGACGGCGATATTGAGGTCGACTCCGAGCCGGGGATGGGAAGCCAGTTTATCGTGCGTATTCCGCTCTATAACAGCAAGGTGAAAACGCCGCTGCGGCACGATGGCCTGGAAGGGAAAACCTGCTGGCTTGAAATACGCAACGACGCGCTGGCTGCTTTCCTGGAAAAACTGCTCGACGAGCACGGGCTGAAGGTACAGCGTCTGCATGAGCAAAGCCGCTGCGAGCCGGATGACGTGATTGTTACCGATTACGATTTCCAGACCCAGCAGGTGCATCGGGCAACCATTCGCTTCGACGGCAGCCACAATGATGGTCCCCAAGAGCTGTCACCAGGACGCTGGGTCTACGGCACGACCACGCCGCACGAGCTGCCCGCGCTGTTGGGACGTATTTACCGTGTTGAGGTGGAAATGCCTGACGCCTCGTCAGCATTGCCGGAAACGGCAGCAAAAGGCATCACTAACGACGATATTCTTATCCTGGTAGTGGACGATCATCCTATTAACCGGATGCTGCTTTCCGATCAGCTTGGCTCGCTGGGCTATCGTGTTAAAACGGCGCAGGATGGCGTCGATGCACTGAACGTACTGAGCCGCAACGAGATTGATATCGTCCTGACCGACGTCAACATGCCGAACATGGACGGTTACCGCCTGACGCAGCGTCTGCGCCAGTTAGGTCTGACTTTCCCGGTCGTTGGCGTAACGGCCAACGCCCTGGCGGAAGAAAAACAGCGCTGTATGGAAGCGGGCATGGACAACTGTCTCTCTAAGCCGGTTACGCTCGATACGTTACGGCAGACGCTGGCATTTTATGCAGACCGTGTCAGGAAAAGCCGGGAAGGGTAAAACGGGGAATAAAAAAAGCCTGGCGGATGCCAGGCTTTTAACCGAAGAAGCATAAAGCGGTCACCGACCGGCTTAGTCTTTATCTACCGGCATAGTACTGACGGACGAAAGATAGTTCAGCAGCGCGATATCGTTATCCACGCCCAGTTTCATCATCGCTGATTTCTTCTGGCTACTGATGGTCTTGATGCTGCGGTTCAGCTTCTTGGCAATTTCAGTGACCAGGAAACCTTCTGCAAACAGACGCAGTACTTCACTTTCTTTCGGTGACAAACGTTTGTCGCCATAGCCACCCGCGCTGATTTTCTCCAGCAGTTTAGCCACGCTTTCCGGCGTATACTTCTTGCCTTTCTGCAGGGCTGCCAGCGCTTTTGGCAGATCGGTTGGCGCGCCCTGTTTCAGCACGATCCCTTCAATGTCCAGGTCCAACACGGCGCTCAGAATTGCCGGGTTGTTGTTCATGGTCAGAACGATGATCGACAGGTCCGGGTAGTGGCGCTTGATATACTTAATCAGCGTAATACCGTCGCCATATTTTTCACCTGGCATAGAGAGATCGGTGATCAGAACGTTGGCGTCGAGCTTGGAGAGGCTGTTAATTAATGCTGTGGAATCTTCGAACTCACCGACAACATTGACCCATTCAATCTGTTCTAGTGACTTACGAATGCCGAACAGAACAATAGGATGGTCATCGGCAATAATTACGTTCAGGTTGTTCATATTATTGGTTACCTTGCTGCAGCAGTTCGTTGACGTAGCGGTCAATTTCACTGGTGGTATTTTTAATGTTTGAATTGTCACACTCGGTTATGTGCTGTTCTAACGTTTCACAAAGCTGCTTGCCTGGTGTCAAATTAAGCATGGCAAACACGCCCTTCAGGCGATGTGCAGTCTGAGCAAGCGAACTCAAGTCCCTTTCTGCTGCCTCATTATACAATCTCTTTACATCATCTGGTACTGTCTCAACAAACAGCTGGAAATAGCCTGGCGCGAACAGCTGCGCAGGCGTCTCTTCTTCTTCGGTCTCATCCAGGGCCAGCTGAAGCTCAATAAGCTGCAGCAACGCATCCTGCATAGCGCTGCTGATATTGAAGTTCACCCTGAAGCGATCGCGGGAAAGTGCGGTGTAGCCTGCCTCATCATCCGTCAACAGCAGCGACCATGCCGTCAGGTTGGTCGGGTCGTCCGTAACCAGCACATCGTGATCCTGTCCGGAAAAACGTTCATCCGGCGTAATACAGCTGGCGCCCCAGTTTTCCAGCTGGTGCACCACAATTTTTCTGACCTCGTCCACGTTAATATCAATTAACGCGGTCAGACCTTCCAGCAGCTTCTCTTCCTGAGCCTGCTGGTGTTCCTGCGGAGCATGAATCTGGATGTTATAACGCGTACCGATGTCAGGACGCGCGACAATTTCAAGGTGCCCGCCGAGCTGTTTACACAGCTGCTTACAGAGGAAAAATGCCAGCCCCGAAGCCTGACCAAAACGGTCAGAACTGGTTTCGCCGAGGAAAGGAAAATCGGTATTGCCCATCTCGTCCACCGTCAGCCCGGCACCGGTATCCACCATTTCAATCGCCAGCCGATCCGGCCGATCGGCAGGATGGCTGACTTCAATAGAGATGCGGCCCCAGCTGGTACTGGTAATCGAGTAGTGCAGTAGTGTGGTCAGGATTTTATAAATGGCGCGTCGATCGCCAAAGCGGTTTTCGTCACTGTTCAGACGGTTACTGACCACCAGCTTCAGCCCCTTACGCCGTAGCGAGGGGAGGGCCTCCGTCACCAGCTCATCCAGTACGCTTTGCAGATTGAACGCCTCGGCATCCGGCGCCCAATCGTGCGTTTCCAGGCGGTTCAGCAGCACGATATCATCCACCAGTCGGCGCAGCGCCTGCGCTTCCTGCAATGCCTCTTCCAGCTGTTCGCCCGGCTGTGCCGATTCGATAGCCTGCAGGTGGCCGATCACTTCGC
>DOOK01000088.1:0-5048 GCA_003512805.1 Erwinia sp.
ATCAGCCCGTGGAACTTCCCGCTGGCGATCTTTACCGGCCAAATCGCGGCGGCGCTGGCAGCAGGTAACAGCGTGCTGGCCAAGCCTGCCGAGCAGACACCGCTGGTGGCCGCGGCCGCTGTCGCTATTCTGCATGAGGCGGGCGTACCGGTGGGGGCGCTGCAGCTCCTGCCGGGCCTGGGCGAAACCGTTGGTGCTCAGCTGACCGGTGACGATCGCGTGCGTGGCGTCATGTTTACCGGTTCGACCGCCGTCGCGACGCTGTTGCAGCGTAACCTGGCCGGTCGCCTGGATCCTCAAGGCAGACCAACGCCGCTGATCGCGGAAACCGGCGGCATGAATACCATGATTGTGGATTCCTCGGCGCTGACGGAACAGGTTGTGGTGGATATCGTCGCCTCCGCCTTTGACAGCGCCGGTCAGCGCTGCTCTGCCCTGCGGATGCTCTGCATTCAGGATGACGTTGCCGACCATACGCTGCAAATGCTGCGCGGTGCCATGGCTGAATGCCGGATGGGCAATCCGGAGCGCCTCTCTACCGATATCGGGCCGGTAATTGACAGCGAAGCGAAAGAGAATATCGAACGCCATATTCAGGCGATGCGCAGCAAGGGCATGAAAGTGTATCAGGCTGCGTTTAACGATAAGCACGACAGTAAAGAGTGGAAGACCGGCACCTTTGTTCCACCAACACTGATTGAGCTGGAAAACGTCGCGGATCTGGATAAGGAGATTTTCGGGCCTGTTCTGCATGTGGTGCGCTACAACCGCAGCACGCTGCCGAAAATTATTGAGCAGATTAACGCTTCCGGTTACGGCCTGACGCTGGGCGTGCATACCCGCATTGATGAAACCATCAATCAGGTTACCAGCCGCGCTAAAGTCGGCAATCTGTACGTTAACCGCAATATGGTAGGGGCTGTGGTAGGCGTTCAGCCGTTCGGCGGCGAAGGCCTGTCCGGCACCGGCCCGAAAGCGGGCGGTCCGCTCTATCTCTATCGCCTGCTGTCGCACCGTCCGGAAGGCGCGCTGAAGCTGACGCTGGACCGTCAGGACGCCGAGCGTCCGGTGGATGCGGCGCTGCGTCCGGTGCTGCTGACCACTCATCAGGCACTGACGGAATGGGCGAAGGACAAGCCGGAGCTGGCTGCCGTCTGCAAACAGTTTGCCGAACTTGGCCAGAGCGGTACCGTCCGCCTGCTGCCAGGCCCGACAGGCGAGCGCAACACCTTTACCCTGCTGCCGCGCGAGCGGGTGGTCTGCCTGGCCGATAACGAGCAGGATGCGCTGGTACAGCTGGCGGCAGTGACTGCCGTGGGCAGCCGCGCGTTATGGCAGGATGATGAATTGCATCGCGTGCTGGCCAGGAAACTGCCTGCGGCCGTGCAGAGCCGTATCGACTTTGCGGTTGAACCGCTGGCGCAGCACAACGAGTTTGAAGCGGTAATTTATCATGGTGATGCCGATCAGCTTCGGTCAGTTTGCGAAACGGTTGCTGCTCGTGAAGGCGCTATTGTCTCCGTGCAGGGCTTTGCCCGCGGCGAGACCAATCTGCTACTGGAGCGCCTGCTGATTGAACGTTCGCTGAGCGTGAATACCGCAGCAGCGGGCGGCAATGCCAGCCTGATGACTATCGGCTAACGCGCCCGTCGGCTCCCCCTGTTTTGGTGGTCGGCTGGCGTCACTCGGGGGTGACATCACAGGGTCCGGGCTATTTGCCCTTTTGCTGGACTGCTGTACTGTCGCCCTGATGCCCGGCCTCCCGCCACGCAGGCTGATAACAAAAAGGCCGCTTATTAGCGGCCTTTTTTTCCTGTTTTCCCTTTCAGGCCTCTGTTTTGACGCGCAGCAGTCGCGGGTAGATAAACAGAATCTTGCCGATACCCCGATTAAGCAGCGTCCAGACGCCTACCGAACAGCCCGCGCACAGAGCCACCATCACTATCGGAAAACCTGTCGCCCACAGCAGCGAGAAAGCTTTGTTAGCAAACAGCTGGTGACGCTCGGCGAACAGAATGGCCGACAGGCCAAAGAATTCGATAAAAATACGGTGCAGCACATAAATTTGCAGCGTGTTCCTGCCCAGCCAGTTAAGCCAGCTCAGCGTGAAGTAGCGATTCAGTACGCGGCAGGCGGCAATGGAGATAAGGATCGCGATAGCGCACAGGAACAGATTATGGGGAATGCCCAGCATAGCGTGAAGAATCGACAAGATGAGCAGCCCGGCCCAGGGCAGCAGGTTACGGCGATGCCCTTCGCTCCAGCGTAACAGAATACTGCTGTAAAACGTCCCCAGCAGGAAGAAGATCAGATACTGCGCAATGCTTTCCGGTCCCCAGCCTGGGATGATTTTTGTCACGGCCGCGTAATTTAACAGAACCGCCACCGTCATCAGGGCGACCCGCTGTCTGCGGAACAGTTTGGCGAACACGAAAAAGAGGCCAAGCGCATAAAGGTACCAGGAGGAGCTCATCGCCAGCAGCATTAATTTAACGGACTCCAGCGGCGTGGCTGCCCAGGCAGCATTCATATTTTGGGACAGCTGTTCACCCATGACTTCGTTTGATACGCCACGGATCAGCAACCACTGAATAATGCCCCAAAGAAAATAGAGATAGAAAAGATTGGTCACGCGGCTGGTAAAAACCTGTTTCCAGGGCCGGTTAATAATACCATTACTGGCCAACAGGCCAGACACAAAAAAGAAGGCGGGCATCCGCAGCGGCGAAAGATAATTATTAAAGGCCAGCCAGATTTTTGCTGGCAGAAAGCCTGCGGTCAGCTGCTGCACCGTTTCGGCATAGCCGGGCAGGACCACATGGTATAAAACAACAAGCAGTATGCAGAGCCCTTTCAGGCTGTTTATCCAGGCAATATCCTGTTTTTGAGTCGTATTCATTATATTACTCCGACTGTCATCAACTGGGATAACTTAAGGTCACAAACTTTCCCCGAGGCCGGGCTTTTCCTTTTGCCTGGCAATGAAATTACATGGTTAAATATTGGTACTAAAGCTGAAAGTACATGATGAAATATATAAACTCTGACCGCTGTTGTGACGGATAATTCCGTCCACCTGCCCTGATTGCTACTCAGAATAATCCCCTTTCCGCAACGAGATTGCACCCTACGCTGAAAATTTGGAATAAGTTAATAAATTATTTTAAGAGGTGGCTTAAGAAGCTTCTTAAAAAAGAAAGCCGTGCAGATGAAAGTGCAAGCGGAAGAACTATTTATAAACGAAGAACGGCGATTATATAACGGAGGGGATAAAGGATATTTAAGAAAATCCTTATTCAGCCTGCGACTGAAAAATTGCCGGTTATTACCGGCAATTTTAGGAGGTTATTGCGAAAGGAATTTTTCCAGAAACTGGCGGGTGCGCGGCTCCTGAGGATGGCTGAACAGCGCTTTTGCGCTGCCCTGCTCCACGATACGCCCGCGATCCATAAAAATGGCGCGGTCGGCAACGTCGCGTGCGAAGCTCATTTCATGCGTGACAATGACCATCGTGCGCTTCTCCTGCGCCAGCGCGCGAATGGTGTTAAGCACCTCGCTCACCAGCTCCGGATCCAGCGCCGAGGTCGGTTCATCAAACAAAATCACCTCGGGACGCATTGCCAACGCTCGGGCAATCGCCACGCGCTGCTGCTGGCCACCAGACAGTTGGCGTGGGTAGCTTGCTTCTCTGCCTGCCAGCCCGACTTTATCCAGCAGCTGACGGGCCAGCGCCACCGCTTCGGCTTTGGGTTCGCCTTTAACGATAGTCGGCCCTTCAATGATATTTTCCAGCACCGAACGATGAGGGAAAAGATTGAAGTTCTGGAAAACAAAGCCCACCTGCTGGCGCAGACGCCGCACCTGTTCCTTTTGCCGGTTCATCCCGGCGGCGGCATCAATGCGGATATCACCCACTTTGATGGTACCGCTGTCCGGCGTCTCTAACAGATTAATGCTGCGTAGCAGCGTGGTTTTACCGGAGCCGCTTGGCCCGATAATCGCCACCACTTCGCCCGAAGCAACCTCCAAATCGATGTCGTGCAGCACCGTATGGCCGTTGAATTTTTTCACCAGCCCGCTCACTTCAATGGCGCTCATTTTGCCTCCCGATCCTGGCGGTTAACGTGATTTTCCAGCCTGCTTTGCAGCAGGGAGAGTAAAGTCGCCATCACCCAGTAGATCAGCGAAGCCGCCAGATACATAGTGAAAACTTCCAGCGTGCGTGAGGTAATCAGCTGTGCCTGGCGGAACAGTTCCGGCACCTGAATGGTGGCCGCCAGCGAAGTATCTTTAACCAGGCTGATAAAGCTGTTACCCAGCGGCGGCAGCGCGGTACGGGCAGCCTGCGGCAGAATAACCCGGCGCAGAGTCTGCCAGCGCGTCATGCCGATACTGGCCGCCGCTTCCCACTGGCCGCGTTCAATAGCGGCAATAGCGCCGCGCAGCGATTCGGACGCATAAGCCGCCGTATTCAGCGAAAGACCAATCATGGCGGAAGGAATGGGATCCAGCTCAATGCCGAACTGCGGCAGGCCGTAATAGATCATAAACAGCTGGGCGATCAGCGGTGTACCGCGAAAAATCGACACATAGAACCGCGACAGCCAGGCTATTGGCCAGAAAGCGGAAAGGCGCATCATTGCCAGCACGAAGCCCAGCAGCAGGCCGAAGAACATGCCGCCAATACTGAGCTGGAGGGTGAAAAGCGTCCCCTTCAGTAAAAATGGTGCTGAGTCCAGCACCAGTTGTAAACTTTCCTGCATTATTTAGTTACGTCCACGCCAAACCATTTGTCGGAGATCTTTGTCAGCGAGCCGTCTTTCTGCATATCTGCAATGGCTTTGTCGACAGCCGCCAGCATATCCGGGTTGCCTTTACGCAGCGCCACGCCTGCTTCCTGACGGGAGAAGGCCGGGCCGGCTACCGCCAGCGTTTTACCGGTTTTCTTCACCAGATCCAGCGCGGCCAGACGGTCTACCAGGATCGCATCGATACGACCAACGCGCAGATCCTGATATTTAGTCGGGTCGTCGTCATAGGTGCGGATA
>DOOK01000088.1:5137-5879 GCA_003512805.1 Erwinia sp.
ATAGGTGCGGATATCCACGTTTTTCACGTTTTCACGCAGCCACTGCTCGTAGTTAGTGCCCAGTCCCAGTCCCACTTTCTTACCGCTCAGATCGGCAGGTTTGGTGATGCTGTCGGCCTTATCCGCTTTGGTCAGCGCCTGGATACCGGACACGGTGTAGGCCGTGGAGAAGTCATATTTCTTTTTGCGCTCGTCGGAAATGGTCACCTGATTGATCACCACATCGATGCGTTTGGAATCGAGCGAAGCCAACATACCGTCCCATTTGGTCGGCTTCAGGCTGGCCTTAACGCCCAGGTGCTGGGCCAGGGCGTTAGCAAAATCGACCTCAAAACCGGCCAGCTTGCCATTTTCGTCCTGGAAGCTGAAGGGCGGATAGGTGCCTTCCAGGCCCACCAGCAGCGTGCCGCGTTCTTTTACTTTATTCAGCAGGTTTTCCGGGGCAGCCGTAGCCTTAGTGGCGACGCCCGCGACCAGCGCCAGCGACATCATTCCCGTTACCAGCTGGCGACGAACCAGAGAAAAATTCATAAGCACTCCATTTGAGATGCAGATTAATAGTGTGTAGTCAGCGTTATAGTGACGACTGGCGTAAAGAATGATAGGCAAACAGCGCCGGCGAGCCGCCCGTATGGATAAACAGCAGCGGCCCTTCACGGCGGAAACGCTTCTGCGCAATCCCGTCAATCAATCCGGCCATCGCCTTGCCAGTGTAGACCGGATCCAAAAAGATCCCTTCAAG
>DOOK01000094.1 GCA_003512805.1 Erwinia sp.
TTGGGTCAGCGCGGCGATACCGGCTTTGATTTCCGGGTGCGCTTCCAGAAAAAGGGCGGTGGCGGCAACGTAATATTCTTCGATGGTCTTCATAGCAGGGGTCCGGCAAAAAATGATGCGCCAGTTTACACGTCCGGCGTCTTTTCGGCATCTGCTGTTGAAAAGAGTCCGCGTCAGGGCGAGACAGCTTGAATTGTACGGGCAAAAGATTATAACGTAGCGCCTGGTTGACGAGTCAGGAACTGAAAATGAAAAAGTGGATTTTAACGGCCGCCGTCGTGCTGGCTGGCTGCGCGCAAACACCTGATTTTCAGAGCGCGGTCAAAACGCCGCCGCCTGCAAATCTGGTCGGTAACTGGCAGACAATGGGGCCGCAGAAAGGGCTGATAAGCAAAGAGGCAAAAGCCAGCCTGATTATCACCGCCGAGGGCGATACGCTGGACTGCCGTCAGTGGCAACGGGTGATTGCCAAACCGGGTAAGATCACCCTGTTCTCGGGCGACTGGGTTAACGTGAATAATGAAGCCCGCGTGATGCCGCTGGCGCTGGAAGGGCGCGAGCTGCGCTACGACAAGCTGGTACTGCAAAAAGTGCAGCAGCCCACTGCCGAATGTCAGGAGGCGCTCAAACATGCTACCGATCGGGTGCAGGCGAACAAAGCGGCTAAAGCACCCGGCAACGGCAGGTCGCATCATAAAGTCATGATGAAAAACGGTAAGTCCTGAGTCAGTGAAAAGCGCCCCCGTCGCTGAAGCGGTGGGGGGGGCTTTTAAAAAGGCTGGGCTGGCCGCCCGACTGAAAAAAGAAAGCCTGGCCCGGGCAGGATAACGTAACCGATTTGCCGACACTACCTGATGGCCATGCCTGCGGCCAGGCAGGCAAACCCCTTACTCACGCTGTACAGGCAGGCAAAACAGAGAAGCGGACGGCTAAAGGTCAGGGGAGTCAGGTAAACACGGTGGGAAATCATGGCCGGGCCAGCCTGATGTGCCGCCCTCCGCCGAGTCGGGAATGTAAAGACAACGCGCATCGGCATCCGTGCCAATGCGCGTTTTAAATATCCACTACTCAAACGTTTATTAAATCTCCAATACCCAAACGCTGACGCTGCCTGCATTGCAGAAGAACGTCGCGTTGCCTTCCACGTCAGAAGTCACTTTCTCTTCGCGATGGCCCAAATAGTCATACCAGGTTTTGCCGGCAAAATCATCGCCCAGCGGCAGCGTTTTCTCGCCCTGTTCCCCGTTTGACATGATCACCACGCAGCCCGCGTGTTCATCGGTGCCGCTCCGCGCAAAAGCCACGCAGTTCGGATGATCGAACCATTCGGTCTGGATGCCGTGCGCGTAATCCTGGCGCGCGCGCAGTAAAGCCTCCAGTTCCGGGATCGCTGGCATATCAATCTGATACTCTTCGCCGTCGCCGCCGGTGTCTTTATAGCTGGCACCGAACAGGTCAGGGTAGAAGACGGCGGGGACGCCCTGTTCACGCAGCAGGATCAGCGCATAGGCCAGCGGTTTAAACCACGGCTCTACCGGCGCTTCTAATGACTGGAGCGGCTGGGTATCGTGGTTGGCGACAATCGTAACAGCATGCCAGTGATCGTGTTCGACCAGCGTGCCGCTGAAGATTTGGCTAAGATCGAAATTGGCCCCTTCGCGGGAAGCGTTGTGGAATCTCATTTGTAGCGGGGCGTCGAACAGCATGGTTTTGCCTTCGACCTGATGAATATAGTTTTGCAGTTTCTCGACTTCGTGCGACCAGTATTCCGCGACGATGAACATCGGCTGCTCCGCCACTTCCTGAATATGGTCGATCCACTGCTTATAAAACCAGGCGGGAATGTGCTTCACCGCATCCAGACGAAAGCCGGTACAGGGCAGCTGCTGCATCATCCAGCGAGCCCAAAACTTCAGCTCTTCCGTCACGGCGCGATTGCGAAAATCGATATTGGCGCCCATCAGATAATCAAAATTGCCCAGCTCGTCGTCCACCTGCTCGTTCCAGCCGTCGCCGGTATAGGCATTGATAATCTTAAAGACGCCATACTCCTCCGGGTTATCAATACAATCCACGCCGTTAAAGCATTTATAATCCCAGGTGAATTTTGAGTATTGGCCGCCACGGCCGGGAAAAGTAAAGCGGGTCCAGGCTTCGGCTTCAATGACCTCGTCATCAATCTCTTCCCGATTGTCAGGATTGACACGATTAACCTGCACTTTCTCTTTTTCGTCAGCGCCCATCTTATGGTTAAAGACCACGTCCATAATGACGCCAATCTCTTGCGCTCTCAATGCGTTAGCCGCCGCTATCAGCTGCTCTTTGTCACCGTATTTGGTGGCACGGCTGCCTTTCTGTTCAAATTCCCCAAGGTCAAAAAGATCGTAAGTGGCATAGCCTACGCCCGTGCCGCCTTCTGAGCTTTTATAGGCCGGTGGCAGCCAGACATCCGTGATCCCCGCCTGCGCCAGCCATTCAGCGCGTTCAGCCACTTCTGGCCACAGCCTGCTTCCTTCGGGGTAATACCAGTGAAAGAACTGTAATAATGTGGGGTTACGCATGCCATTGCTCCAATAGTCATCAGCGGGAAACTGAAGTATGGAGGAGGCGGCGGGAAAAGCGCGGTAAGCGCAGAAATATTTTCCGCTGCGCTTACTGGCTTCGCTCGGCTAAGATGCCGGAAGGGATTAAACGCCCTGGGCGTTTTGCGGGAACAGGATGACACCCGCCATGCCGCCATAGGCCTGATTAACCGTTTTCTGGCGGCTGGTCTGACTCATTAGCTCTGCCAGCTCTGCCTGACGTGCCTGCAGTAAAGTTTTCAATTCTGCTTCATTGGAAAGGATATGGCGCAGCACAGGACGCAACTGATCCTGAGTCTGAGCCGGGACGGGTGTCTGCTGCGTAGACTCCGCCAGTTTTCCCACCGCACTGACATAATCAACTTCCATTTCAATCAATTTATCCCACTCACCCTCTGTTGCCAGACGCAACATTGACTGGCTGAGCACTAAAAGCTGTTGGTAAAGCGAGAGCAGATGCGGTGCAATATTCATTAAACGGCGTCCTGAAAAACAGTAGTAGCAGTAACCTCTTTCCAGGCATCGGCAATGTTGCGCAGCAGATCTTCTACTTCCTGAACGGCAGCAACATTATTCTGCAAATTACCCTGAAGAAGGCGTCTTATCATATAGTCATAGAGCGCGAGCAGGTTAGCAGCCAGTTCATCGCCGCTTTCCTCCACCAGACCCACTTTCAGGCCGTTTTCAATGATGTTGATGGCTTTGGAAATGGCGTTACCTTTGCCTTCAATCTGCCCGTCCTGCATAAACAGCCGTGCGCGAACCAGGGCGCTAAGCGCCCCGTCGAACAACAGCGTGGTCAGCTGCTGCTGGCTGGCACCCAGCACGCTGCTTTCCAAACCTACTTTGCGGTAGAGCTGTGCTCCTGAATCTTTGTACATATCGTCCCCGGCTTACTTAGCTGGATGAAGTTGAAGAGAACTGCGACGTCAGGTAGGTCGACGTGTTGGTCAGCGAGTTCACGAGCGAACTAAGGTTCGTAAACTGCGTTTTATACCTGGCCATCGTCGCGTCAATCGAGTCGCTCATTTGATCGTAACGATCGCTCAGCGTTTTCAGCGTATCGTTAATGCCGTCCTTCGCGTTTTGAATGATCCCTTCTTTGCCTACCGTCGTACTCAGCATGGAGGTCAGCGTGCTGTCCAGCTTGGTAGCGAAACCGGTAGAGGTGCCGTCGCCGATAAAGAACTGGCTGACAGCCTGCGGGTTATTGGTCAGCGCCGTAGTCAGTTTGGTGTCGTCCACGGTCAGCGCGCCGGTTGAGCCGTCACTCTGGGTACTCGGGTCGATAGTGACGCCCAGCTGCGCTAAAATTGAGTAAGAGCCGCCCTGCACCGTAGTCAGGATCGAGTTCATACTGTTTTCTACCGCACGCACGGTACTGTCACCAATCAGCGCACCGTTGCTGCTTGACTGAGACTGACCAGCCGTGACAGCTGTATATTTGGTCACCGAAGCTATGGTCGACTTCAGCGAGTTATAAGCCGTGACAAAAGCATTGATGGTTTTTTTGCTGTCGTCAATGGAGCGTGAAACCGTCAGTGTCTCGGTAGACGCATCTTTACTTGGGGCGTTCAGGTTCAGGGTCACGCCGGTTAAAGCATCGCTAATATTGTTGCTGCTGCGCTCAATCGCCACGCCGTTAACGC
>DOOK01000213.1 GCA_003512805.1 Erwinia sp.
GCCGTTGGAATGAAAACGGGCCAGGCAAAGCAGGAGAGAAAGGGCGGTAAGCGCTATCAGCGTGAGCAAATGAACATATTGCGTGTGCAGGCCAGCAAAGATCAGCGAAGTGAGCAGCGCGCAGGCCAGGCGCTGGCCCGGCACCAGCGTTAACAGCGCCTGAAGCAAAAACCCCCGAAAAACAATCTCTTCCGCGACAGGCGCCAGTATTACCACCGCCAGAGAAAAGGCCAGCGTACGCCAGGCTTCGAGCCGTTCACCGCTGTTCAGCTGGCTAGCGGTCCAGCTCTCCGGCTGCAGATAAAAAGACTGGCAAAAAATCAGCAGCAGCAGCAAAAGAGCAAAGATTAGCAGCTGGCCGAGCCGCAGCGAGCCTGACGGCACACTGGCATAGTGCTGACCGTACCAGCGCCAAAGCGGCACCATTACGCTGAACTCCACCAGACACAGTACCGGCATCAGCACGCCGTTTTCTGTTAAAAAAGGATAAAGTGGAGCCGTGCCGATTAGCAGCGTGATGCCATACCAAATCAGACAAATACCTGTGCAGAGCAGGGCCTCGGTGACCTTATCCGTTTCTTTATTCATTAGCAGGAGGTTGAGAAGTGCGTCAGCGGATGGTAGCAAGCGCGAAGAGACGTGTCGAGGCGGCAGAATTAGTATGCGTTGCATCTAAATTGTTCAGCTTTCGGGCCGATAGTGCATTAACGATCGCGTCTGGAAGGATAAAAGGACCTGCGATTTTCAGATAGCAGTCAGGGCAGGCAAACGGGATATGTTTGCCTGCCTGCAGATAAGGTCCGAAGTCCATGAATTTGCCCCCCATGCTGAACCACCAGATGTTTGACAGCCAGAAATCCGCCTTCATTACCCGACGAATAGCCGTGTCGCTTATTCTGTTAATGAGTGGTGTGATGCTGCTTGCCATGCTGATGGTCGTCGGTATTGCCTGGCGTCAGAATGATGAATCCATTAAGCAGGAGCGTTTTCTGCTGCACAACGCCTGGCAGGATGCCCGTCAGGGGTTGATGACCAATATCCGCGATTACGCCTTTTGGGGAGAGGCCTGGAACCATTTGCATCTGAAGATGGATAAAGTCTGGGCCTTCGATCAGCAAAACCTCGGGCCGGGCTTATACAGCGAATTCCACTACGACGGCGTTTTCGTGATCGATGGCGAAGGGCGCACTGTCTATTCCGTGGTTAACGGCCAGCTGAACGATATGCCGCTGGAAAACTGGTTGGGTATTCAGACCGTGCCGCTTATCGCCAGGGCACGCTTGTTGGCAAAAGAGGAAGGATCAACCTCCCTCAATACCCTCATCGGGTCGACACCCGCTATCGTGGCCGCTGCGCCGGTCACTACAGGAAAAGTGTCCGGGCTGAAAACCCTTCCCGGTCCGCCTTCCGTAATGGTTTTTGTCTATCGTTTTACGCCTGAAAAGCTGGTGCAGTTCGGCCGTACTATCGGCGTACGGAATGCACGCGTGCCCGACAGCACGCAGGACGCGCTGACCACGCCTTATTTACATGAAGACGTATTTGAAGGGATGCCGGTGGTGCTCCGCTGGGATTCGCAGGAGCCGGGGCGGGCGCTGTTACTGCTGTTGTTACCGCTGTTGCTGGTAGCAACGGCCCTGTTAGCCTGGATAACGCGACGCGTAATGAACCATGCCATGCATAACGCCAGGCTTTGTGACGAGCGTTTTTTACTGTTAATACACAGCCAGCGCGAGCTGGCCGTCAGCGAGGCGCGCTTCCGTGACGTGGCCGAAACCGCGTCGGACTGGATTTGGGAAACCAACGCTGAAGGCGTGCTGACCTACCTTTCTCAACGTTTTACCGCCGCCACGGGGTTTGAAGTCGGCAGGCTGCTGAATAAATCAATCGATGCGATTTTGCAGCATGATACGCAGGCGGTTTCCGACTGGCTGTTTCAACATCGGCAGGACGGGCATCGTCATACTCTACGCTGCTATTCGATGTCGGCCAGCGGTGAAAAGCGTATCTGTAGCCTGGTGGCCAATGCCGTAGAGACATGTGGGCAGATTAGTGGTTATCGTGGCACCGTTTCTGATATCACTCAGGAAATCGAGTCGCAGGCGCGTATTCACTATCTGTCACAACATGATGCGTTGACCGGCCTGCCTAACCGACTCTATATGAGCGAATTCTTGCTGAGCAGGCTACAGGCTCAGCCAACGGCGGAACGTCCGCTGGTGCTGATCAGTCTCGATCTGGACCACTTTAAGCCAATCAATGATACCTGGGGGCATGCGGCGGGCGACAGCGTGCTGAATGAAGTTTCGCACCGGCTGCGCAGCGTGCTGAAAGCCGGCGATCTGGTCTCCAGGCAGGGAGGCGATGAATTTATCATTATCGTATCCGATCTGAATGGCGAGCAGGAGATCGATGCCTGTTGTCAGGCGTTACTGGACGAAGTTTGTCGGCCTTTCCAGCTGGGCCAGCAGGAAATTTTTATTGGCGCGAGTCTGGGGATCGCGCTGGCACCGGACGATGCCATGCAGGCCGAAGAGCTGCTGCGGCTGGCCGATATCGCGCTGTATAAATCGAAGCGGGAAGGACGCAACCGCTGGACCTGGTACAGCGCTGAAATGGCCGAACAGCTGGTGCTACGCCGCGAAATGGAACGCAATTTACGCAAGGCGATCGCTGGAAATGAACTGAAACTCTTTTATCAGCCACGCTATTGTCTGAGAGGAATGCAGCTGGACGGGGCGGAAGCATTGATTCGCTGGGAGCATCCGGGCCTGGGTCTGATCATGCCGGATAGCTTTATTCCGCTGGCGGAGGAGACCGGACTGATCATTGATATCAGCGACTGGGTGCTCCGGCAGGCCTGCCACGATGCGCTTGGCTGGCCTGAATCGATGTACGTTTCGGTGAATATTTCACCGGTAGAGTTCCGTAGCGGCAATCTGACGCAGCGCGTAGCCAACGCGTTGGCCGCAAGCGGGCTGGAAGCGCACCGGCTTGAGCTTGAAATAACCGAAAATATTACCCTTGAAAATCCGCAAAGTGCACTGGAAGTGATGCAGTCTCTGAAAGAGTTGGGCGTAAAACTGACGATAGATGATTTTGGCGCGGGCCATGCTTCACTCGGTTATCTGAAGATGTTTCCGTTTGACGGAATGAAGATGGATCGATCTTATATGAGCGATTTTCCGCATTCTCCGCAGGCTATGTCGATTGTGGAGGGGATTATCGGACTGGGCAAAGCTTTCTCGTTAACGGTAACGGCGGAAGGTATTGAAACTCAGGAGCAGTTGCAGCAGCTACAGGCCATTGCCTGCCAGGAAGGACAAGGTTATTACCTGGGCCGGCCGATGCCGCTGCACCATTTCCACCAGCTGATGGAGGCGCCCGGCGAACTGGCCTGCAGCTGAATCGACAGCCCGCTTAAAGCGGGCTGTAAATTAACGGACTTTCACCGCCACCAGCGTCATCATGGCCGCTATCGCGACAAACACTATCAGATCCATAGGTCGCTCCTCTGTTGAGATAATTCTTAAATGGTAGCGCATTTTTCTGCCTGAAATAAAAGCAATCAGTGCCATTTTAGGCTGGAGTAGGGAGGGGGCCGCATTTTTGCACCCTATCGCTTATCTGCTACCCTTGCGACAAGAAAAAGCACGTTGAGGAGAGAGACCATGATTGATAAGAAAGTACTGACCGCCTTTGCTGCGGTGCTGTTACTGGCGGGATGTCAGTCGGGCGCGCAGAAAGGCGCAGCGTCAGGCCCGAACGATCCTGAAATGGACCGCTGCGGTGCTTCCGACTACCAGCAGTACGTCGGCAAGCCGCTTTCCGCCATTGACGGACTCCGCTTTGAGCACCCGGTACGTGCGATTCCCTGGAACGCTGCGGTCACGATGGATTTTAATCTTAACCGGTTAAATTTTATGGGCGACAGCCAGAATAAAATTACACAGGTCTACTGCGGTTAGTCGGGCTAATACCACTTCTTTACCCACCAGTGTCGCAGCTGAATGCCGGTGACGCTGGTCCAGCCGGTGGTGCTTAGCACCACCTTGTTTTTCTTCACGATTAATAGTGTTGGCATCACCTCAGCCTGCCAGCTGGCAGCCAGCGAGCCTGTAGGATCGTTAATAACCGGCATGATGAGGTGTTTACCGTTGAGCAAGCGGACAATCTGAATATCGTCGCCTGCATGTTGTGCAATGGTCAGCACGTTATAACCTTTACCGCTCAGGTTAATGAGATTGCGGGTGGTATATCGGCAAACGTTACAGTCCCTACTCCAGAAATAGATCAACAGCGGTTTTTTTGCGCTTAGCTCAGCGACAGTGATCGTTCGGCCATCAATGGTATGAAAAACCTGTTGGGCAAAGTCGGCTGGCGGCTTTGGCGCGCGCACCCAGTCTATTAGCCATAACACCAGGGCCATCGCCAGCAGCAGCAAAAAAAGGGCTCGCAGGCACTGTCCGAGTGTCGTCATCGATCGGGCCTGCCACGCAGGGGCGACTCTGATAAGTAAAAAGCTGTCGTAAATCCTGTAAGCATGTCCATTTACCTGAGTGGGAGCAACAGATCCAACCGTTGCCGATAAAGTGAGGGGGTC
>DOOK01000215.1 GCA_003512805.1 Erwinia sp.
TATCACTAACGAAGTGCAGGAAGTTTACCGCCTGCAGGGCGTTAAGATTAACGATAAGCACATCGAAGTCATCGTTCGTCAGATGTTGCGTAAAGCAACCATCGCAAGTGCAGGCAGCTCCGACTTCCTGGACGGTGAGCAGGTTGAAGTTTCACGCGTTAAGATTTCTAACCGTGAACTGGAAAACAACGGCAAAATCGCAGCGACCTATATGCGCGATCTGCTGGGTATCACCAAAGCGTCACTGGCGACCGAATCCTTCATCTCGGCCGCTTCCTTCCAGGAAACGACGCGCGTACTGACCGAAGCAGCCGTTGCGGGCAAACGCGATGAACTGCGCGGCCTGAAAGAGAACGTAATCGTGGGTCGTCTGATCCCAGCCGGTACCGGTTACGCTTATCATCAGGATCGTATGCGCCGTAAAGCAGCAGGCGAAGCGCCTGTTGTTCCTCAGGTCACGGCCGACGAAGCGTCTGCCAGCCTGGCGGAACTGCTGAACGCAGGTCTGGGCGGCAACGACGATTAATCGTCTTTCTCGCTGACCCTAAAAACCCCACCTCGGTGGGGTTTTTTTATGCCTGAAACAAGATGATGTGTAGGTCAGGTAAGGTATCACCGTAAGAAAGCCGCTTCGAATAGCTGACTTACCTGTATCGCTTAATATCATCGCTGGTTAGCCCAATATCTCTTAGCTGTGCATCGCTCAACCGTGCTAATGCTTTGCGGCTGCGTGCCTGCTGTCGCCAGGCCAGCCAGAGCCGCCGCGGTAACCTGAACATCAGTACAAAGGGCGACGCTCTGAAAGGCTGCCCGCCTCTGTTTTCGTTAAATTCCATCCCCGTCTCCTCATTTCGCTGTACAACTATTCTGCGCGGCGGCCGGACAGGGATACAGATGCAATAATCACTTTTATTTAACATACAAACTGCGCGATAGTAGGTCTGAATGGTGTTTTGCCTGCGGATCTGTACTGGTTTCCCCTGTGAAAAGGAAAGTGAAAGCGATGACACGTTATGAGCATCTGGCTAATTTACTGGCACAGCGTATTAATCAGGGGCTTTATCTGTGCGGAGAACGTCTGCCGTCGGTCAGGGCGCTGAGCAAAGAGCATGGCGTCAGTATCAGCACTGTTCAGCAGGCTTACTATCTGCTGGAAGAGCAGCAGCTGATTACGCCTCAGCCTCGTTCCGGTTATTTCGTGACGCCGCATCAATCCGTACATCCTCTGCCTGCGCTGACGCGGCCGGTTCAGCAGCCTGTAGACATCACGCAGTGGGAAGCGGTGCTGCAGCAGCTTAGTACCCGGCAGGAACAGGGAATACTGCAGCTGGGGAGCGGTACGCCTAACCTGATACAGTCGACCCTGAAACCGCTGTGGAAAATTATCGGTCGTCTCGCCCAGCAACAGGACAGCAGGCTGCTGGAGTATGACAATATTTACGGCATGCCCGAGCTGCGCGAGCAGGTGGCCCGTCTGGCTATCGACAGCGGCTGCCAGCTCACGCCAGAAGAAATTGTTGTCACCAACGGCTGCCATGAAGCTTTATCGGTAGCGATTCGCGCCGTTTGTCAGGCGGGCGATATTGTGGCGGTAGAGTCGCCCACCTATCACGGTATTATGCAGACGCTGCGCGGCTTTGGCGTAAAGGTGATTGAGATTCCGACCGATTCGCAGACGGGCATCAGCCTGGAAGCGCTGGAGCTGGCGTTGGAGCAATGGCCTGTTAAAGCGGTAATTGTGGTACCCAACTGTAACAATTCGCTGGGCTTTATTATGCCGGAGCGACGTAAGCGTGCCTTGCTGGCACTGGCACAGCGCTTTGATATCGCCATTATTGAGGACGATGTCTATGGCGAACTGGCCTGGGAGTACCCGCGGCCGCCGACGATAAAATCCTTCGACAGTGATGGCCGCGTGCTGCTCTGCAGCTCGTTTTCCAAAACGCTCGGACCCGGGCTACGCGTAGGCTGGGTCGTGCCGGGCCGTTATCTGGACCGTGTGCTGCATATGAAATATATCGTCACCGGTTCGGGTGTGCAGCACACGCAGCTCGCGGCCGCGGAGTTTGTCCGGCAGGGCTACTATCCTGCCCATCTCCGCCGTATGAGGCAGTACTACCGGCGTAACCTGGATATATTTACCGCTGCCGTCTTACAGTATTTCCCCTGCGGCATCTGCGTTACGCGTCCGCAAGGCGGCTATCTCCTGTGGATTGAGCTACCGGAAGCCGTGGATACGGTAAAGCTGAGTAAGCAGATGCGCGATGAGAGCGTGCAGATCGCTGTTGGGTCGCTGCTTTCCGCCTCGGGCAAATATCAAAACTGTTTGCGCCTTAATTACGGCCTGCCTTTTACGGCAGAGACGGAAAGAGCGTTGGTCACGCTGGGATCCGCCATTGAACAGGCTTTCGAGGCGGCGCTTCCCGGTATCGTTGCGGAGTGAGGGGCAGGCCCGAGAGGAAAAAATTAACGGGCTTGGGCGCGGCTTCTTACAACGCCAACAGCGATTCTATTTATCTTGCCAGCGCCAGTCATAACCAGAGTTGATTTGTGGAACACGCTTCGGGTATTTATTGTCCTTTTCTATTTTTACGTTAAAAAATAGAAGGTAAGGAAAGGCTAATTAATTATTTATAGGAATTTTCAGGGGTACGGTAGTCGCATTTATATTATATATATTTTTTTGATTTGTATTCTTTTCCTGAGCTTTCTCTTAAATGCATTCAGGCTCTGCGCTTAATATTGAGATGTCTATCCCATCTTGTTAAATTAATATAAATTCCCGCTGCCGGCCACGCGGCGCACTTCCCTGTCGTCGCTCAGCACTGTCAGCCAGCTGCTGTGAGGTATTATGAATAAAAATAAGATAAAGGCCATGGTGCGCCCGGCCATGAAAAATGCGGTTTCGCTACGTCTGCGTGTTGAAAAAGCCTTACTGAAAAGAAAAAAATTAGCGGAATATAATCCTGCTCTGGAACAGGATATGGATATTATTGTTCATAACAGAATATCCGGTGACATTCCTGAAAGGGTCTGGATGTTTTGGGCAGGCTCAACATTGCCGAAAGAAATTCAGAGTTTCGTTGATAAGGTCTCGCGTGAGAACCCTGAATGGTCGGTCACGGTGGTCAATGACGCGAATCTGTCGCACTATCTGCCCGACCTGGTCTTTACACGTCAGGATATGTTGGTGGCGCACAGAAGCGACGTTATTCGTCTGGAGTTGCTGTATAAATACGGTGGCGTTTGGATGGATGCCAGCGTGATACTGAACCGTACGCTGGATGAGTTTCTGGCAGTTAACGGCAATCAGCGTTATGACATGGTCGCGTTTTATCGCGATGTCTCCACTGTCGATCGGCGCTATCCGGTGATTGAAACCTGGTTTATGGCCGCACCGAAAAAGAACTCGTTTATTGCCAGCTGGCTAAGCTATTTCCGTCCTATTCTCACCCTGGGCGCGGAAGAAATGTTTAAACAACTTCAGCAGCTGCCCAATTATCAGGAGCTGGTGCAGAAAATCACCGACCCGCAATATCTTATCCTGAATATTACGCAGCAGCAGGCGCTGCGCGAATATAATGATTACAATTTTTATTTAAGAAAGTGCGAGGCTAATGCGCTTTATTATCAGCGCCTGGTGAGCTGGGATGCCGTACAGCTTAGCCGTATGCTGATGATCGATCGTTTGCCCGACGTTTTGCCGCCTATCGTCAAGCTGACCGGACTGGATCGGAAATATCTCAGCACCAACTTACGTTATGGTGCGGTAAATAAGGACAGTTTACTGGGGCAGGTGCTGTTTGCGGATGTGCCCGACAGGCTGCCGAATGTGCCAGACATGCCGATGCCCGGCATGTCCGGCAGTGCAGGCGCTTAGGCTCTTCCCAGCCAGCTGTCCCAGTCTTTCCAGACGGGCTGCATGCCGGCGCGAATCAGCGCTTCGGCAACCTGCTGCGGAGGGCGATTATCGTGCGGTGAGAATTGTTCCAACTCGCTTTGCCCGTCGGCATAGCCGCCGGGCTGCGTTTTTGAAAAAGCACTCACCGTATTGATCGCCAGCGGTACCACTTTGTCACGGAACTGCGGCGATTCGCGCGTTGACAGCGACTGCTCCACTTCCGGTGCAAACAGGCGAAACGCGCAGATAACCTGTACCAGCTGGGCTTCATCCATGATTGAGGCAGGCTGAATGCCGCCGGCACAAGGCCGCAGGCGAGGAAAAGCCACTGAATAGCGGCTTTGCCAGTAGGTTTTTTGAAGCCACAGCAGATGTTCCGCCATCATATAGCAGTCGGTGCGCCAGCTGTCGGAAAGGCCGATAAGCGCACCCAGCCCAATCTTATCAATACCCGCGCGCCCTAATCTGTCCGGCGTTTCCAGCCGGAAGAAAAAATCCTGCTTATTGCCTTTGAGATGATGCTGACCGTATACCGTCGGATGATAAGTTTCCTGATAGACCAGCACGCCATCCAGGCCCAGCTTTTTCAGTTCCGCGTAGTCCTGCTGGCCCAGCGGCTGGACTTCCATCATCAGCGAGCTGAAATGCGCGCGAATAGCAGGCAGATGGCGCCGGAAATAGTCCATGCCGACTTTCGCCTGGTGTTCGCCAGTGACCAGCAACAGTTGATCGAATCCCATCGCCCTGATCGCCAGACACTCGCGTTCTATCTCCTGTGCATCCAACGTTTTACGCTTGATACGATTGCTCATTGAGAAGCCGCAATAGGTACAATCGTTAGCACAAAGATTGGAGAGGTAAAGCGGAACGAAAAGGTTAACAGCGTGCCCAAAGCGCTGGCGTGTCAGTCGCTGTGCCTGACGAGCCATGGGTTCCAGCCAGGCTTGCGCGGCAGGTGACAACAGCGCCATCAGCTCCTCGCGGCCTACCACAGGGGCATTGAGCGCCCGTACCACGTCTGCGGAAGTTTTGCTGTTGATACGCAGGCGAATATCGTCCCAGTCCAGCTGCTCCCATTGCGCGACAAAGCTTTTCATAAGGTCGCTCCGCTTTGCAAAAAGCTGGTCAGCGGGCTGGTGGCGACGGCCTGCTGCTGACGGCTTCCCAGTCCACTCTGCCGCGCCAGCTCGCCCGCTTCTACGGCCAGGCGGAAGGCGCGCGCCATCTGAACAGGGTCGCGGGCGGAAGCCATAGCGGTATTCACCAGTACCGCATCGGCACCCATTTCCAGTGCTTCGCTGGCATGACTGGGCGCGCCAATGCCGGCATCAATCACCACGGGAACGCTGGCCTGTTCGATAATGATGGCCAGTAAATCACGTGTTTTCAGTCCCTGATTGCTACCAATCGGTGCGCCAAGCGGCATGACCGCGGCACAGCCCGCTTCCTCAAGCCTTTTACACAACACTGGATCGGCATGGCAGTAGGGCAGAACGGTAAAGCCTTCTCGTACCAGCGTCTCCGCCGCCCTGAGCGTTTCTACGGCATCGGGCAGCAGATAACGGGCATCAGGATGGATTTCCAGCTTCACCCAGTGCGTGCCCAGGGCCTCCCGCGCCAGGCGGGCGGCAAAAATGGCTTCTTCGGCGGTTTTCGCGCCTGAAGTATTGGGAAGAAGCTGCACGCCCAGCTGGCGTAAAGGCGCCAGAATACCGTCATCACCCCCACGTAAATCTACGCGCTTCATTGCCATCGTCACCAGCTGCGTACCGGACGCCTGCAGGGCACTGAGCATAACCGCAGGACTGGAAAATTTACCGGTGCCGGTAAACAGGCGCGAAGAAAAGGTCTTATCAGCAATTTGTAGCATATCAGCCTCCGGCGATGGCCTGGAAAATAACCAGACTGTCGCCTTCCTGTAAAAGATAGTCAGGCCAGCGGTCTCGCGGCACAATCCGCTGATTCACGGCCAGTGCGGTGCCGGAGGT
>DOOK01000214.1:0-12171 GCA_003512805.1 Erwinia sp.
GCGGGCTGACCTTCATAGCTGTCTTTTTCAAGCCTGTTAAGCGTAAACCCGACCTTCGCGCCCTGCGTTTCAGCTGTCAGGTGCAGCTCGTGCATGTCCAGCGCCAGCTGGTTTTCATAATCATTACTGCCGTAGTCGACGATCAGGCGCGCTTTATCAACAGCCAGCAGGCGCGTAATAAACTGGCCTCTTTCATGGGATACCATGACAGGTGTCTGATTTTTTAGCAGATTTTTTAATACCGCCAGCACGGCAAGCGGGCCGCGCTTAAGATACTGCTCTTTGTCTTCTTCGTTCACGTCCTGCTCCGATTGGGTGTCAGAAAGCCCGCACCTGTCGATGTTATGTCGAATTATCGGCATTAGCACGTGGCGCTTTAGCCAGTCTGAAAAAAAAATTGCAAAAAGTTTGGCTTTAAATCACAGAGTTAGAAATATTGCCTATACTTATGCCGTCTAATCAGTAGAAGCAAAGGAGCAGTAAATGGGTATTCTGTCATGGATCATTTTCGGTCTGATTGCCGGTATCATCGCTAAGTGGATCATGCCGGGTAAAGATGGCGGCGGATTTATCATCACCGTGATTTTGGGTGTGGTCGGTGCTGTGGTCGGCGGTTGGATCAGTACGATGTTCGGTTTCGGTAAGGTAGACGGCTTCAACTTCGGCAGCTTTATCGTGGCGGTGATTGGCGCCATCGTGGTGCTGTGGATCTATCGTAAAGTCAGAAGCTGACCGCACAGCGGTAAAGCTTATTGAGAAACCCCACGCTTCGGCGTGGGGTTTTTCTTTGGTGGTCAGCCAGCGTCAGAAATCGTAGCCAACGGTTGCCATCACCGAGCGCTCCGCTCCCCAGTAGCAGTAGCCCGTGCCGTAACACGCCGCCACGTACTGACGATTGGTCAGGTTAGTCGCGTTCAGCTGCACGAAAGCGCCTTTCAGGCTGCTGTTCCAGACGCCGAGATCGGCTCTTACCGAAGCATCAAATAGCGTAACGGAAGGCAGACGCGTGGTATTTTCATTATCAGCCCACTGTTTGCCGATATAGCGCACGCCCGCACCCGCACTGATTCCCCGGGCGAACTGATATTTGCCCCAGAAAGAAGCTACCGCATTCGGCGTAACGTAAGGCGTGTGGCCATCATTACCGTCTACGGCATCTTTATAACGTACGTGATTAAGCGTATAGCTGGCCAGCGTGCTCAGGCGCGGTGTCCACTGGTTATGCGCTTCCAGTTCCAGCCCCTGAGAATGCACTTTGCCTGCCGGCTCGTAATAGGACTCTTTGACTACGCGGTTGCCCACATCTTTCTGCGTCAAATCATACACGGCTGCGCTATAGAGATCCGACGTGCCTGGCGGTTGATATTTCACGCCGGTTTCATACTGTTCTGAAGTGGTCGGCCGCAGCAAATTATCATTCACGTCGGAAAGGGACTGCGGCGTAATCGCCTGGCTGTAGCTCACATAAGGTGAAACACCGTTGTTGAAGGCGTAAAGCAGCGCGGCGCGTCCGCTGATATGATCGTCCTGACGGCGGTGCTTGTCTGCCTTCGCATAATCTTCCGTTTGTGAAACGATACGATCGTAGCGTCCGGACAGATCGATATGCCACTGCTGCCAGATCATCTCATCCTGCAAATAGGCGCCTGTCTGGTAATAGCGGCGTTGTGAACGGGTAAAATCGTAAGCCGGCTGAGGGCCGAGGGCTGCACCCGTACGCGCGTTCAGCTGGCTGGCGTTGCCGCTGGCTTCATTGAGATCGTTCTTATATTGATGGTACTCCGCGCCCACCACCACTTTGTGCGCCAGCTCGCCCGTAGAGAAATCCGCCTCCAGCTGGTTATCCAGCGCAAAAGCGTCCAGCGACGAGCGGGAGCCAGAATAGTAGCGGTTCAGTCGATCCGTATTATCCGGATCCCAGCCAGTTTGGTAAACCTGATCGAGACTGACATCAGAGTGGGCGTAGCTGGCGTTAGAGCGGAAAGCCCAGGTATCGTTAAAGCGATGGGCAAACTCATAACTGTAGATCTGCTCGTGCCGCTTAAATTGATCCAGTGAACTGTCACCATCGTAAAAACCGGTGCTCAGTTTGCGCCCGTTGTGTTCGGTAATACTGCCGTCGCCAGGCACGGCACCATGATAGCCGCCCGAAGGGTCTTTTTGCAGATAGGCGCGTAGCAGCAAAGAGGTGTCTTCATCGGGCTGCCACAGCAGGGAAGGGGAAAGGGCATATTTCTCTTCGCGCGTGTGATCATATTGCGTATCGCTGTGGCGGCTAAGGCCGGTCAGCCGGAACGCCCACTGTTCGTTAATCGCATCGGTATAGTCGAAGGCGGTGCCGGTGCTGTTATGGTTGCCTGCCGAGGCGCGGAAGTGACCCTCCTGACGGAACTGCGGGCGCTTCGAGCTTTCCATCACCAGCCCACCGGGCACCGTTTGACCATAAAGCGCCGATGACGGGCCTTTAATCACATCGATACGTTCCAGAAACCAGGGATCAACCTGCAAAATGTTATAGCTACCGGGGTCGCTCATCAGCCGCAGGCCGTCGAGGAAGATATTATCCACGTCGCCGCCGTGGAAGCCGCGCAGCGAGACGGTATCGTAACGGCTGGCCGCGCCGGCAAAGTTAGTAAAAGCTCCGGCGGTATAGCTTAACGCCTGGTTAACATCGGTAGCCCCCTGATCCTCCATCTGTTGACGGGTAATAACCGAAACGGACTGGGCGGTCAGCGCCAGCGGTCGGTCGGTTTTCATCGCGCCCTGACTGGTGGTGGCGTTATACCCGACGGTAGGCGTGGTGGCCGTTTCCGCAGGGGCAGAGGTCACCACCAGCGTATCGGTGGCACAGAGAGCAACAGGTGAGACAAACAATGTAGTACAGAACAGCAGGCGTTTTTGAGCGAAAACCATGCTTCTTCCCTTTCGAAGATCGGACAAAGAGCGCCACCGGCCAGTGACTGGCGGCAAAATGTAAAGATTATGGTAATCTTAATGATAATTATTATCTTTACAATAGTTTCCTACAATCCGTGATAATTCTGATAAAACGCGCAGGGGGAGTAAGAAGGTGAGAGCAAAGTAGGGAAGGAAAATCAGGCGATCCGCGATCGCCTGAAAAAAGGCTTACTGGCCTTTAGTGATATCACCGACGTTGTTACATACCACGCCTTTCGGACAGTAGAGATCCATTAACTTCAGCGTAACGCCATTGGTCCAGCCAAAACCGTCCTGCAGCGGATATTCGCCGCCGCCGCCGCCGCCCAGGTTACTGCCCTCCACCACATACTTTTCGACCAGCTTGTGCTGTTTGTCATAGGTGGTTTGCACGTTTTTCAAAAAACGTATCCCAATATCTTTTGCCAGCGTCTGCTTGCCATAGTTGTTCAGTCCCTGTACCGCCGCCCACTGCAATGGCGCCCAGCCGTTCGGGGCATCCCACTGCTGGCCGTTATTGACGTTGGTGGTAACAAGCCCGCCTTCCTTAACCAGCTGCGCCTGCACCGCCGTCGCCGTCCGGTTAGCCTGATCCGCCGTTGCCGCCTTGAACCAGAGCGGGAACAGCGTGGCCGCTGTCAGCTGTGGACGGACGTTAGCCGCTTTCCAGTCGTAGTCGACGTACCAGCCCTGCTTTTCATCCCAAAAATAACGATTAATCGCCTGCTGGCGCTGTTCGGCTCGCTGTGCAAACTGCTCGCTGACGTCGGCATGACCGGCTTCTTTATTGGCGCGGGCCAGCGTTTGTTCCAGATGGAATATCAGCGAGTTCAGATCGACGGGTAAAATCGCGGTTGTTTTAATTGAGGTAATATCATTGGGATTAGCGAACCAGCGTGAACTAAAGTCCCAGCCGGAAGCCGCACCTGAGCGCAGATCGCGATAAACTTCACCTTTATCCCGTCCTTTAGCTTTTCCGGCTGTCTCAACATCGGCCATATAAGACTCGGTACGGGGCACGTCACGAGCATCCCAATAGCGGTTAAGCAGCGTGCCGTCTTTCAACTTAACCAGCCGCTTGCTGGCTTCGCCCGCTTTAATTTTGTCTGCGTCACGCATCCAGTAGTCATATTCTTTTTGCAGCTCCGGGAGATACTGGCGGTAAACACTGTCGCCTTTATGCGTCGCCAGCAGATCCACCATCAGGCTGAAAAAGGGCGGCTGGGAGCGGCTGAGATAGTAGCTACGGTTACCGTTAGGGATATGACCGTAGTTATCCAACAGCGAGGCAAAGTTATCCACCATATCCTGCACGCGATCCCAGTGGCCGCTCTCGGCCAGGCCAAGCATGGTGAAGTAACTGTCCCAATAATAAATTTCCTGGAAGCGCCCGCCCGGCACCACATAAGGCTTAGGCAATGCCAGCAGAGAATCCCACTGGTTTACCGGCCTCGCATCGCGGGTCAGTACCGGCCAAAGCCCGTCAATATGTTCACGCAGACTTTGTCCGGCAGGCGGGACGTAGGCCGCTCCTTTGGTGGGCAGCGTGAAGTTCGTGTTCACAAAATGGCGCAGGTCAAAATTGCGCTGCTTTCTCTGCATCTGCCAGTCAGCCAGGATCAGGCTGGGGCTGGTTTTTGGCAGAGCATCCGCGAAGGTTTTTTGATCGGGAAACAGTTTAGCGCTCTGTACCGCCTTAAACAGCGGCCCCAGCGTGATATCAGGCGGCTGCGGTTGTCCGTCGGCCGCGGCGGCAAAGCCGGCCTGCGTCAGCGCGGCAATCAACAGCGGCAGTGAAAGTACGGTTTTCCATTGACGTTTTTCAACTTTCTGCATCAGTCGTTCTCCCTATCCCAATCGAATAGCTGTAAGTTATTGACCCTGAAACAAACTTTAGTCTAAATTCCACAACCCGTTTGGCCCACTGCCGCGAAATGTGATGTGCCAGGCTTTTTATCAGCAGGACGCTAAATAAAACCTGTCTGAACTGGAATTATTTAATTTAATCTATTATGGAAATGAAAGTAAAAAACCACTTTTCAGGATGCGTTTTTTAATAATTGGCTAAAAACCAGCGGGAGTCCACGCTATAAAGTGGATCAATACGTAAGAGCGTTATTCACTGCAAAAGCCAGTTTGTGAGAGGCAGCCTCCGTGTGGGGCTTTATCGGGATGCGGGCAGGCTACAAGGCAAATCATTTTTGTATATTGCTGACAAAGATTGGCCGGAAGGGGACTGAAAAGTAAAGCGATGACTTCCATGTGCAATGTGCTCCCCCTGAACACAAGAGCAATAAATTCCTTTCGCAAATCACCTTTCTGGTTAATATATTACCGGTGACTTTAGGGATGCATTATTTTCTATTCTCAGTTTTGAGGGGAAATTGTTTTGCCGTGGCGCAGGAAAGCACGGCGCAGCAAGCTGCTCGTAGCCCGTTCAAAGGATTTTTAAAAAAGGAATAACCGGCATGACAGCACATAGAGATACGGTTTTGCAGACCGGCGGCGACCCTCGTGTGTGTCCGGAATTTTTCGCTTTGCGACAGGAAATCGCCATGCTTAATCAGGCTGGCGAACCGGGCCCGGACTGGCAGCAGGTGGAAGCGCTGGCTATCGCGCTTTTTCGGGCGAATGGTATGGACTTGCAAAGCGTAGCCTGGTATACCCTGGCCAGAGCGCACAGTGCCGGGCTGCCCGGATTGTGCGAGGGGTTTGAAATCATCACGGCCATGATGAAACATCAGTGGCCGACACTTTGGCCGCACCCGCTTTCAGCCCGACTGGCCATTGTGACCTGGCTGAGTGCCGGCATCCAACAACGTCTTAAAGTGCTCCAGCCACAAGCGAGCGATCTCGATTTGCTTTACCGTTTGCAGGCACAGTCAGAACAGAATATCAAAACGCTTGAGGTTCTGGCCTGCAAACATCTGAGCCAGCTTGACAGCCTGGCTATCCAAATCAGCGAGCTGATTGCGCAGTTTGCTGCATCAGAGCGTCAACCCCAAATCGACAGGATGACGGCTATGGCCTCCCTGGCACGAGCAGGCCGCGGTGATGAATTTACACCGCTGGTTTATGTGCCGGGTGATTTGACCCGCTCTGGCGCGCTGGCCGTTAATTTTAGTTTTTGGGCGCGTAGCCGGGGTTTTTTTGCCGGTATGCTTGCGGCCTTTGTCTTGTGTACTTTAGGGATGTGGGCTTTTCAGCTCATGGAACCCGAGCTGGATAAAGCACAGCATATCGCGCTGCTGGCCAGTCAGGTGACGCCAGAGCGGGTCGGGGAGGATAAAAACTGGCAGGAGGCTATCGTGCTGGCCGCGCTACCCCGGGAGCAACTGGTTTTATGGCATACAGCGCGGTTGAGGTTGAAAAAGTTGCTGGCAACGGCAACAGAGGCGCAGCGCGCAGGTTGCCTTACTTATGCAGAAATGGAGGCGCAGCTGTTTACCGTTCAGCAACCTCTGGAGGCGATGCAGCCAACAGAAGAGCTGCTACGTCAGCTGGAACTGAATCCCCTCTCGCCGGTATTAAGAGGGAAAACAGATCATCGGTTAAAACAGTTGCTGGCGCGCTATGCGATTATTCTTCAGGCTCCTGGACAAAGCAATTCAGCCAGCGAAAAATAACGTTAAGGATGGCATTTTATCTGGCCTGTATTTTCTGATCGATATGATAAAACAGTCGACAGCAGGTAATAAGCCCAGACCTGTTTCTGGGCAGGGAAGAGGCAAGGTAAAATAACAGCACGCCTTTTAACGGTGCTTTTCAAAGCCCACTAAAAGTCTGTCCTGTTCAGGTTTTTTTAGCGGCTTTGGCATGATGGCTCGTGACTTTTTAATCCCTGGTAACGCGGCATGGCCACAGGGAAATAATCCGCCGGGACAGAAACAGGAAAATGTATAAGAGACATAAAGGGGGCTGCCTTTGTAACCCTATGGCTACACCCAACTAGCGGAATAACAGAGGAAAAGAAGGGAGGATCTACGCTTTCGTCATATTTTTTCTGCCTGACTGCCTGACTGCCTGACTGCCTGACTGCCTGACTGCCTGACTGCCTGACTGCCTAATGCTGACGCTGGACCTGATTTTGCGCCCAGGCCTGACAGCATGCGACAGGTGCAGCAAAAGAAAATCCGCTTTCGCTGTTCCCTGCCGCCTTATGTCGGTCGGTATTTGCCTGTAGCGCACCGGTCAAAGCATTGATGACAGCGAGCGGCGGCGTCAGCTGATTGCCGATGCCACCGCCGAACCGCTCTCTTTGTCCGGGCGAGCCGTTACCTATTTTCCACACTTCCCACACTGATTTTGCGCAATCAGCGCAAAAAAGTCGTTGCCCTTATCATCTACCAGGATAAACGCCGGGAAGTTTTCTACCTCGATTTGCCATACCGCTTCCATTCCCAGTTCGGGGTATTCCACGCACGTCAGGCTTTTAATACTCTGCTGTGCCAGAACGGCTGCCGGCCCGCCGATGCTGCCCAGGTAAAAGCCGCCGTGTTTATGACACGCATCCGTTACCTGCTGGCTGCGATTGCCTTTCGCCAGCATAATCAGGCTACCGCCGTTGGCCTGCAGAAGGTCGACGTAGGAATCCATTCGTCCGGCCGTTGTCGGGCCAAGCGAGCCGGAAGCATAGCCTTCCGGGGTTTTGGCCGGTCCGGCATAATAAACGGGATGATCCTTCAGGTATTGCGGTAAGCCTTCGCCTCTTTCCAGCCGCTCGGCAAACTTCGCGTGGGCGATATCGCGCGCGACGATAATGGTACCGCTCAGCGAAAGTCGGGTGGAAACCGGATAGCGCGACAGCTGCGCCAGAACCGTTTCCATCGGCTGGTTGAGGTTGATCTGGTGCACTTCGCCTTCGCCCTGCTGGCGCAGTTCCGCCGGGATATAGCGTCCCGGATTGTCCTCCAGCTTTTCGATCCAAATGCCGTCGCGATTGATCTTCGCTTTGATATTACGATCGGCGGAGCAGGAAACGCCCATGCCGACCGGGCAAGAAGCCCCATGGCGCGGCAGGCGGATCACCCGAATATCGTGGGCGAAATATTTGCCGCCGAACTGGGCGCCCAGTCCCAGCTTTTGTGCCGCTGCCAGCAGCGCCTGTTCCAGCTCGCGATCGCGGAATGCCTGGCCATGCTCGTTGCCTTCAAGCGGCAGGCCGTCATAGTAATGTGTCGAGGCCAGCTTGACCGTTTTCAGCGTGCTCTCGGCCGAGGTGCCACCAATCACAAAAGCGATATGATAAGGCGGACAGGCCGCCGTACCCAGCGTGCGCATTTTTTCCGTCAGCCAGGCTTCCAGCCTGCCGGGGTTGAGCAGGGCGCGTGTTTCCTGCCACAGGTAAGTTTTGTTCGCGGAGCCGCCGCCTTTCGCCATACAGAGAAATTTATATTCATCGCCGTCCACGCTATAAAGGTCGATCTGAGCGGGGAGGTTGGTCCCGGTATTGATCTCGCGATACATATCCAGCGCGACGTTCTGCGAATAGCGCAGGTTATCCTGGCTATAGGTGTTGTAGACGCCCTGCGACAGCGCCGCTTCATCGCCGCCGCCGGTCCAGACGCGCTGGCCCTTTTTGCCCATGATAATGGCCGTGCCGGTATCCTGGCAGGTCGGCAGCACGCCTTTTGCCGCAATCTCCGAGTTTCTTAAAAACTGAAGCGCCACGTATTTATCATTTTCGCTGGCCTCTGGATCGCTCAGAATGGCGGCTACCTGGCGCTGGTGCGCGGGACGCAGCATAAAAGCAGCGTCGTGAAACGCCTGCTGCGCCAGTAACGTCAATGCAGCAGGCTCGACCTTCAGGACTTCCTGGCCGGCAAATTCGCTGACGGATACGTGCTCGCGGCTCAGCAGATAGTATTCGGTGTCGTCAGGCGCGAGAGGAAAAGGGGGTTGATAGAAGAAAGGTTTGTTTGACATTTTGCTCACCTGGTAAGCCGCAGCGCGGGCTACGGCAAGGAAAGAGGCTGACAGGCCCGTCAGCCTGGTATTTTATTCGGTCAGAACATCATGACCATCCATGGATAGGCAATCAGCATCATGCCCCCAAGGAAAATAGCGCCGAAAATCGTGCCGAGCCGCCAGTAATCTTTGGTCGGCAGATAGCCGCTTCCGTAATAGATTGGGCTGGGGCCGGTGCCGTAAGGGGTAATAATCCCCATCACGCCCAGCGAAGTCACCATCATCAGGCAGTAAACCGGCATATTGATACCCGGAATGGCGGCAGCAATGGTCAGCATCGCGGGCAGCAGCGCGGTGGTATGGGCTGTAGTGCTGGCAAAAAGGTAATGTAGCAGGAAGAAAGCTACCAGCAGCATCACGGCCGCCACCTGAGGGTCGAAGCCGGTCAGCAACTGCCCGCCTTCCTTGCCCAGCCAGGCGATAAAGCCCACGCGTGCCAGGCCGTCGGCCAGTGCCACCAGCGTGGCGAACCAGGCGAAGGTGTTCCAGGCGGGTTTATTACTGGTGATATCGTTCCAGTTCAGGACGCCGGTCCACAGCATCAGCACCACCACCAGCAGCGCCGCCATCGCCGGTTCAATCCAGCTGGTGGCAAAAATCCACATCAGCAGCGCGCCGCACACAAACAGCAGCAGCAGCATTTCATTACGCGACAGCTTGCCTAATTTTTCCAGTTCGCTTTTTGCCCAGCGCGGAACCTCGTCGTTGATTTTTACTTCTGGCGGATAGAGCCAGTAGGCCAGTAAGGGCATAGTCAGGATCAGCAGCAAGCCCAGCGGCAGAAAGGCGAGGAACCAGTTCCCCCAGGAAATATCGAAGCCCACGATGCTTTTTACCAGCGCCAGGGCCAGCAGGTTGGGGGCAAGTGCCGACAGGAACATTGAGCTGGTAATACAGGCTGCGGTAATCGCCACCCACATCAGATAGGAGCCAATTTTGCGGGCGCTGGGGTCGTTGGGTTTGGAACCGTACAGCGGCGGCAGGTTAGCGATGATGGGGTAAATAGTGCCGCCGCTGCGCGCCGTGTTGGAGGGCGTAAAAGGGGCCAGCAGCAGATCGGCGAAGGTAATGGCGTAGCCTAACGTCAGGCTGCGGCGTCCCAGATATTTCACCAGGATCAGTGCCAGGCGGCGGCCAAACTGCGTCTTGTCATAGCCAGCGGCAAACATAAATGCACCGAAAATCAGCCAGACCGTAGAGTTGCCGAACCCGCTTACCGCCCATTTAAAGGACTGCGTGGCTGCCTTAAATTTCGGGTCGGCCAGCTCGGCCGGACTGAACAGCAGCCAGTGGCTGAACAGGGCAATGACCACCACCCCGGTCAGGCCGATGACCGCACCGGGCAGCGGTTCGAAGATCAGGCCCACAATCACCCCAACGAACACTGCGAAAAAGCGCCAGGCGTACGGCTCCAGCCCGCCAGGTACCGGCGCCAGCAGCAGCAGCACCGTGACCAGGACAGGCAGAAAAAGCATAACGAAACGTTTTTTTGCTCCCGGTAAGGCGGGAGATCCACTCGACGTTGATTTTGTTTTCATAGTGATGATCTGCAAATTGACAGTAATAAAACAAATATGTCCCGGTTAATGGCTGCGCCTTTTTTAACGGGCTATTTTACCGCGACCCTGGTGACAGAATGGTCTGTTTTAAACATGTTTTTAACATACTATTAAGGAACTGTGAAGATAATGCAGTTCTCCCGATATAATAATATTGATCTGGATCAATAAATATTTTCCGCCAGTTTCTTCTTTTTTTTCGGAAATGCTTTTTCTGCCATCCCTCGGCTGACTTTGTTACATTGGCAATGTTTTTATGTTGCAATTTTATTTGCTTTAATTGGTATTTATATTTTTAATAAATTGATTTATAAGGATATTTTTCAAGTTAGAAGTTATAATTTGCATTTTGTTAACTGATAGGTAACAATCTTGCTGGCGTTAATGTTATGCACTGTAATAATTAATTCGGTTAATTTAAAAAGTTTAATAACTAAATTAATCAATTTAATAAATACAGAATTGATATATTTACTGCATAAAACAGAACCCGTTAATTAAGCGAAGACGTTTCTTATGTAACACGGTTCAAAAATTTTACATTTTGGAGTCGATAATAATGAACACGCTCACCCCGATCCTTAATCCGCTAACGCTGCCGAACGGCGCCGTATTAAAAAACCGTTTGGTGATGGCCCCGATGACGACCTGTACGGGCTTTTACGATGGCACCGTCACCAGCGAACTGGTGGAGTATTATCGCGAACGTGCCGGCAGCCTGGGCGCGGTGATCGTAGAGTGCTGTTTTATCGATCCTAAAGGGCCGGCTTTCCCCGGTGCGATAGGTATTGATAGCGACAACAAAATTGCGGGCCTGGCGCGCATCGCAAGCGCGATCAAATCCAAAGGCTCCCAGGCTATTTTGCAAATTTATCACGGCGGCAGGATGGTTGAACCGGAGCTGATCGGCGGCAGAACGCCGGTTGCTCCCAGCGCCATCGCCGCACCGCGCGAAGGCGCGACCACACCGCAAGCCTTAACGGGTGAAGAAGTTGAGGTGATGATCACCAAATTCGGCGACGCGGTGAACCGCGCTATTAAGGCTGGCTTTGACGGAGTGGAACTGCACGGTGCCAACACCTATCTGATCCAGCAGTTTTATTCGCCAAATTCCAACCAGCGCGATGACCAGTGGGGAGGCAGCCGCGACAACCGCACGCGTTTCCCGCTGGCAGTGTTGGACATCACGCATAAAATGGTTGAACGCTTCGCTGATGATACTTTTATTATCGGCTACCGTTTCTCGCCGGAAGAGCTGGAAGTGCCCGGCATCCGCTTTGACGACACCATGTACCTGCTGGAAAAACTGGCCGGACGCGGGCTGGACTACGTGCATTTCTCTGTGGGGCAGCTGCTGCGGCCTTCCATTGTCGATACCCTCGATCCCACACCATTAATTACTAAATTTCGCGCCATGCGCTCCGAAACGCTGGCAAAAGTGCCGGTGATCGGCGTCGGCGGCGTGGTGAATAAGGCCGATGCGGAAAGCGCGCTGGAACACGGCTTCGATCTGGTGGCGATAGGTAAAGCCTGTATTGCCTACCCTGACTGGGCCGATAGAATTATCCGCAACGATCGTCTGGAGCTCTTTATCGACAGTAACCGGCGTGAAGCGCTGAAGATTCCTGAGCCGTTGTGGCGCTTCTCGCTGGTGGACGCGATGATCCGCGATATGAGTGCGACCGGCCGGAAATACAAAGCCGGTGTT